>NZ_JBFODA010000021.1:0-22105 GCF_040908055.1 Aeromonas sp. R7-4 | reverse complement strand
TAGGCTGATTCAAGGCATTTACGGGAGAAAAGATCGGCTCAAACTGAAACTGAGTCAGCCGAGAAGAATTTCCCCGCTTATTCGCACCTTCCTTAAGCGTTGATTTCCTTTAAAACGCCTTCCAAGATCCTGTTCTGTATCGATTTTCTCTGCTTGGTTCGGCAGGCGTTCTTGGCCAAATAATCAGCAGCCCATTCCAGTCGTACCCTTATTTCTGTCAGCGCCCTATGGGCCACTGCTTCCAATAGCGGCAACCACCATGTCGTACTGTTCTTTGACGCTTTCAACATCGATAGCTTCCCTGTCATCACACTCTGCGCGACCCGTCTTTTCATCACCAGCGACAGCAGGCTCGTCCACACCAATCCCTCGGCGATGGCTTTCTCCCCCGTCACAAACCCCTTGAGCCGGTTGTGCGATTTCCACTCTTTAAATAACAACTCCACCTGCCAACGGCAGCGATACAGGCTCATTACCTGCTCTGCTGACCATGCCGCTCGCGGTAGGTTCGTCATCCACAGGCAGAACCGCTTTTCCTCGGCAAACCAGCGCCGGATCAACCGATATTCCACCTTGCCGGACTTCACCACCATATCCAGTACCTCGGCCCGACAGCGACGCCGTCCGGCCTCTTTCAGTGGCAGTCCCGCCAGCTTTGGCACTTCCCGTCCATCACCGCGCCAGGCCTGGATTATCTTGGGGTTCAAGCTTTGAGTGCCTCGCACCAGATAAAATCCACCGACATCGTTCACCTGTGCAAACCAGGCTCTGTCAATGTAACCCGCGTCAGCCAGCAGCAGACAGTTGCCCAGCTTGTGAGCCTCAGGGAGAAATTGCCGCTCCCCTGCGGTATCGGCAGACACACTCATGCACAGCGGGCTCTGCTCCGACAAAGACATGGTCATATGGCACTCGATAGCCGCCGGACTGATGGTCTTGAACCGGCCAGGAAAGTCAGCCGCCAGACGCCGATGTACCGCAAAGGAGGTGCCATCGTGCAATAACACCTGCTTGAATGCGCCCAGGGAAGCCGCTTTGAGTTGAGGGTCGATCCGCAAGGCGATAGCCCGTTCAACCAGGGCTTTCATAAACAGGGCAAAGCTCTCTTTGCGCAACTGATTGTGAAACGGTTTGTAGGAAACCTGATGCGTGTTCACCAGTTGCAAGGCATTGAAATGACGGTGTAAACCGGCAATGTCATTGACCTGGTCGCCCCCCATGGCCCGCAGCAGTGCCGGGACGAGCATGGCAGGGGTAATGGCGCGCTGACGCAGACAAAACTTGCAGAGCCGAGCAATTCGCTCGAGTGCGGCGGGAGCCAGGAGTTGCTCCAGATAGTGATTAGCATTGATAATGGTCATAGGCTTCGCGCGTGTTGATTTTGTTTGGCGATAAAATCAGATCACAAACGAAGCCTTTTTTATATCTATTTCAATTGGTTGCCGCTAAAGATCCTGTACATGATATGGTCCTACTCCGCTGGCGGCCCTGGCTCGCTTCTATGTGTGGCTTGTTCGGGGCACGCCGCTGCTGGTGCAGCTCTTTCTCATCTTCTACGGCTTGCCGAGCGCCGGCATAGTGCTGGATGCCTTCACCGCCGCCGTCATCGGCTTCACCCTCAACATCGGCGCCTACAGCTCGGAGACCATCCGCGCCACCCTGGCGGCGATCCCGAAAGGGCAGTGGGAGGCGGCCCACGCCATCGGCATGAACTGGCCCCAGGCCATGGGACGGGTGATCCTGCCGCAGGCGGCGCGCATCGCTGTACCGCCGCTCTCCAACACCTTCATCTCCCTGGTCAAAGACACCTCGCTGGCGGCGGCGGTGACTGTGCCCGAGCTGTTCCAGGCGGCCCAGCGCCTCGCCTCCGTCACCTATGAGCCGCTCATCCTCTATATCGAAACGGCCCTCATCTACCTGATGTTCAGCTCGGTGCTCAGCCTGTTGCAAGATCGGCTGGAGCGCAGATTGACCCACAAAGAGACCCGGGAGGTCGTCCTATGATCCGGTTGAGCGGTATCGAGAAGCAGTTTGGTGGCAGGCCCGTGCTCAAGGGGGTGGGGCTGGCGATGGCCGCCGGCACGGTGACGGCGCTGATCGGCCCCTCCGGCAGCGGCAAGAGCACCTTGCTGCGCTGCGTGAATCTGCTGGAGCGACCCGATGCAGGCCAGCTGGTGCTGGGGGGAAGCGAGCTCGACTTCTCCCATCACCTGTCACGGCAGCAGGTGCTGATTCTGCGCCAGCAGACCGGCATGGTGTTCCAGAACTTTCAGCTGTTCCCGCACATGACGGTGCTGGAGAACGTGATGGAGGGGCTGGTGACCGTCTTAAAGTGGCCCAGGGAGAAGGCGAGGGCGAGGGGCCTGGCCCTGCTGGACAAGGTGGGGCTCAGGCACAAGGCCGAGGCGGTGCCCGCCACCCTCTCCGGCGGCCAGCAGCAGCGGGTCGCCATTGCCCGGGCGCTGGCGCCATCCCCCAAGGTACTGCTCTGCGACGAGCCCACCTCGGCGCTGGATCCCGAGCTGGCGCTGGAGGTGCTGGCCGTGCTGCGCCAGCTGGCGCGCGAAGGTACCACCATGCTGATCGCCACCCACGACCTGCGCCTCGCGGCCCAGATAGCCCAGCAGGTGATCTTTCTGGAAGGGGGCGAGGTGGTGGAGGCGGGCAGCGCGCGCCAGATGTTCACGACCCCCAGGCGAGCCCGTACCTTCGAATACATCTCTACCCTGACCGAACGGCTGCCGGAGAACTGGAGCATCTAGCCGCGACTGCCCACGAAGGCGAGATAAAGAAACAGCCCCGCACGAGCGGGGCTGTTTGCATGGCAGCTTGGTTGCGACGGCAGATCACACGGCCAGGTAGTCCATGATCCCTTCGGCGGCCTTGCGGCCCTCGTAGATGGCGGTCACCACCAGATCCGAGCCGCGCACAGCATCGCCACCGGCGAACACCTTGGGGTTGCTGGTCTGGAAGGCGTACTCCGCCTTCTCGGGGGCCTTGATGCGATCCCGGCTGTCGAGCTCGACACCGTGTTCCGCCATCCAGGGCTGGGGGTTGGGCTGGAAGCCGAACGCCATCACCACCGCATCGGCGGGCAGCACCTGCTCGGAGCCTTTGATGACTACCGGATTGCGGCGGCCGTTGGCATCGGGTTCGCCGAGCTCGGTGCTCACCACCTTGATGCCGCAGGTGCGGCCCTGGGCGTCCAGCTCCACCCCGACCGGCTGCAGGTTGAACATGAATTCCACCCCTTCCTCCTGGGCGTTCTTCACCTCCCGCTTGGAACCCGGCATGTTCTCGGCGTCGCGGCGGTAGGCGCAGATCACCCGATCGGCCCCCTGGCGGATGGCGGTGCGCACGCAGTCCATGGCGGTATCGCCCCCGCCGAGCACCACCACCTGCTTGCCGGCGAAGTCGATGTAATCGGCTTGCGCCTTCTCGAAGCCCAGCAAGCGATTGGCGTTGGAGATGAGGTAGGGCAGGGCGTCGTAGACCCCAGGCGCGCTCTCGTTCTCGAAGCCGCCCTTCATGTACTTGTAGGTGCCGACCCCGAGGAAGACCGCATCGAACTCGCCGAGCAGGTCTGCGAAGGTGACGTCACGGCCCACTTCGGTCTCGAGACGAAACTCCACCCCCATCCCCTCGAAGATCTCGCGGCGGCGCTGCATCACCTCCTTTTCCAGCTTGAAGGAGGGGATGCCGAAGGTCAGCAGGCCGCCGATCTCCGGGTACTTGTCGAACACCACAGGGGTCACGCCGTTGCGGGCCAGCACGTCGGCACAGGCGAGGCCGGCAGGGCCCGCGCCGATGACGGCGACCCGCTTGCCGGTCTTGACCACCTTGGAGAGATCCGGGCGCCAGCCCATCTCGAACGCCTTGTCGGTGATGTACTTTTCGATGTTGCCTATGGTCACGGCGCCGAAGCGATCGTTGAGGGTGCAGGCCCCCTCACACAGTCTGTCTTGCGGGCAGACGCGGCCGCACACCTCCGGCAGGCTGTTGGTCTGGTGGGAGAGCTCCACCGCCTCCAGGATGCGCCCCTCGTTGGCCAGTTTCAGCCAGTTGGGGATGTAGTTGTGGACCGGGCACTTCCACTCGCAATAGGGGTTGCCGCAGTCGAGGCAGCGATCCGCCTGCATGCCGACCTGGGCCTGGTTGAAGGGCTCGTAGATCTCCACAAACTGGATCTTGCGGATCTTGAGCGGCTTCTTGGGCGGGTCGACCCGCTGGACATCGATAAACTGGAATACGTTCTGGCTCATAGGGTTCCCTCCTTATTGCGCCTGGATTCTGAGTTCTGCACTGGAACGGCTGGTGTGGCCCAAGAGGGACTTGACGTCGCTGGACTTGGGTTTGATCAGCCTGAACTTGGGCACATAGGAGTCGAAGTTGGCCAGGATCTCCTCGGCGCGCGAGCTGCCTGTCTCGTTGAGGTGCGCCGTGATGATGCCGCGCAGGTGCTCCTGGTGGATGGCGAGATCCGCCACCTCCAGCAGTTCGACCAGCTCGGGGTTGGTGCGCTTGGCAAAGTTGCCGCACTCGTCGAGCACGTAGGCGAAGCCGCCTGTCATGCCCGCCGCGAAGTTGACGCCGGTCTTGCCGAGCACGGTGACGATGCCGCCTGTCATGTATTCACAGCCGTTGTCACCGATCCCCTCGACCACCGCCAGGGCCCCTGAGTTGCGCACCGCGAAACGCTCGCCAGCAGTGCCTGCGGCGTAGAGCTTGCCGCCGGTGGCGCCGTAGAGGCAGGTGTTGCCGATGATGGCCGCCTCGTGGGATTTGAACGCCACGCCGACGTGGGGTTTGATCACCAGCTTGCCGCCGGTCATCCCCTTGCCCACGTAGTCGTTGGCATCCCCGGTGAGGATCATCTCGAGGCCACCGGCGTTCCAGACGCCGAAGCTCTGGCCGGCGGTGCCGTTGAAGTGCACCTTGACCGGATCGGCCGCCATGCCCTGGTTGCCGTGGCGCTTGACGATTTCGCCGGACAGGCGCGCCCCCACGGAGCGGTCGGTGTTGCGGATGTCGTAGCGGAACTCGCCGCCACTCATGTTCTCCACCGCGTCCAGCAGGTCCTCCACCATCTTGAGGTTCAGCGGCCCCTTGTCGAAGGTGGGGTTGTGCTGCTGGCTGAACAGGCTGGAGCCTGCCGGTGCCACCGGGGTCGCCAGCACGCCGGACAAGTCCAGCTTGGCCTGACGGGCGGTAAGGCCGGGCAGGGCTTCCAGCAAATCGGTGCGACCGATAAGGTCGGTGAGCTGGGTGACACCGAGCTCGGCCATCAGCTCGCGGGTCTCCTCGGCGATGAACTTGAAGTAGTTCATCACCATCTCCGGCAGGCCGGTGAAGTGTTCGCGGCGCAGCTTCTCATCCTGAGTGGCGACGCCGGTGGCGCAGTTGTTCAGGTGGCAGATACGCAGGTATTTGCAGCCGAGCGCCACCATGGGGCCGGTACCGAAGCCGAAGCTCTCGGCGCCGAGGATGGCCGCCTTGATGATGTCGAGACCGGTCTTGAGACCACCGTCCACCTGCAGGCGCACCTTGTGGCGCAGGCCGTTGGCGACCAGGGCCTGCTGGGTTTCGGCCAGCCCCAGCTCCCAGGGGGAGCCGGCGTATTTGACCGAGGTGAGCGGGCTCGCGCCGGTGCCGCCGTCATAGCCGGAGACGGTGATGAAGTCCGCATAGGCCTTGGCCACGCCGCAGGCGATGGTGCCGACGCCGGGCTCGGAGACCAGTTTCACCGACACCAGGCAGTTCGGGTTGATCTGCTTGATGTCGAAGATGAGCTGGGCCAAGTCCTCGATGGAGTAGATGTCGTGGTGGGGCGGCGGGGAGATCAGGGTCACGCCGGGCACGGAGTAGCGCAGCTTGGCTATCTGGGCCGTCACCTTGTCACCGGGCAGCTGGCCACCCTCGCCGGGCTTGGCGCCTTGGGCCACCTTGATCTGCACCACGTCCGCGTTCATCAGGTAGTGGGGGGTGACGCCGAAGCGACCCGAGGCCACCTGCTTGATGCGGGAGTTCTTCTCGGTGCCGAAGCGCTTGGGATCCTCGCCGCCTTCGCCGGAGTTGCTCTGACCGCCGAGGCGGTTCATGGCGATGGCCAGGGCCTCGTGGGCTTCAGGGCCCAGGGCGCCGATGGACATGGCGGCGGAGTCGAAGCGGGGGAACAGCTTGGCCGCAGGCTCGACCTGATCCAGCGCCACCGGGGCGGTCCCCTTCCTGAGCACCAGCAGGTCGCGCAGGGTTGCCACCGGGCGCTCATTCACCAGACGCGCGTACTCCTTGTAATCGGCATAGTTGCCGGAGCGCACCGCCACCTGCAGGGTCTGCACCACGTCCGGGTTGTAGGTGTGGTACTCGCCGCCGTGGACGAATTTCAAGAGGCCACCCTGGGTCAGCGGCTTGCGGCCGAGCCAGGCCTGACGGGCCAGGTTCACCTGATCCTGCTGGATGTCGGCAAAGTCGGCCCCCTGGATGCGGCTCGACACGCCGCGGAAGCAGAGTTCGACCACGGAGCTGGACAGACCCACGGCCTCGAACAGCTGGGAGCAGCGGTAGCTGGCCACCGTGCTGATACCCATCTTGGACATCACCTTGTAGAGACCCTTGTTGATGCCGTTGCGGTAGTTCAGCATGGCCTGGCGCAGGCTCATCTTGAGCACGCCTTCTTCTACCTGCTTGGCGAGGGTCTCGTAGGCGAGATAGGGGTAGATGGCGGTGGCACCGAAGCCCAGCAGCACGGCGAAGTGATGCGGGTCGCGCACGCTCGCGGTTTCCACCAGGATGTTGGCGTCACAGCGCAGGTTGTTGTCCACCAGGGTACGCTGCACCGCCCCCACCGCCATGGCGGCCGGGATGGGCAGGGTATCCGGGCTGATGTCCCGGTCTGACAGTACCAGCAGCACTGTGCCGCTGCGGGCCGCGGTCTTGGCCTCTTCGCACAGGCGCTCCAGGGCGGATTGCAGCCCCTCTTCGGGTTGGTAGTTGAGGCTCAGCACCGCATGGCGATAGTGCTCCCCTTCCAGGGCCAGCAGTTGGTGGAAGTCGGAGTAGAGCAGGATCGGCGACTGGAACAGCACCCGGTGGGCGTGACCGAAGGTCTCGTTGAACACGTTCTGTTCGCGGCCGATACAGGTGGCCAGGGACATGACGTGGTTTTCCCGCAGGGGATCGATGGGCGGGTTGGTCACCTGGGCGAACATCTGGCGGAAGTAGTCGTACAGGGTGCGCTGGCTGGAGGAGAGCACCGCCATGGGAGTGTCGTCCCCCATGGAGCCCACCGCCTCCTGGCCATTCTCGCCGAGCACGCGGATCACCTGGTCCAGTTCCTCATAGGAGTAGCCGAACAGCTTCTGATAGGTCTTGAGGCGGTCGTCCGGGAACTCGCGGGCACCGGTGCTGGCGTCGTCCATCTGCTCGAACGGCACCAGGCGCTTGCAGTGCTTGTCCATCCACTGCTTGTAGGTGTGGCGGCTCTTGAGGTCGTCGTCGATCTCGAAGCTGGTCCAGATCTTGCCGTTGCTGGTATCGACCACGAACAGCTCGCCCGGGCCGACCCGGCCCTTCTCCAGCACCTCGTCCGGGGTGTAGTCCCAGGTACCCACTTCGGAGGCGAGGGTGATGAACTTGTCCTTGGTGATGACGTAGCGGGCCGGTCGCAGGCCGTTGCGGTCGAGCGCGCAGGTGGCGTAGCGGCCGTCGGTCATGACGATGCCGGCCGGGCCGTCCCAGGGCTCCATGTGCATGGAGTTGAAGTCGTAGAAGGCGCGCAGGTCGTCATCCATGTTCGGGTGCTTCTGCCACGCAGGCGGGATCAAGAGGCGCATGGCGCGGAACAGGTCCATGCCGCCGGCCAGGAAGAGATCCAGCATGTTGTCGAGACTGGAGGAGTCCGATCCCGTGGTGTTGACGAAGGGGGCCGCCTCCTGCAGATCCGGGATCAGCGGGGTCGCGAACTTGTAGCTGCGCGCCTTGGCCCACTGGCGGTTGCCGGCGATGGTGTTGATCTCGCCGTTATGGGCGAGGTAGCGGAACGGCTGCGCCAGCGGCCAGCGCGGGCTGGTGTTGGTGGAGAAACGCTGGTGGAACACGCAGATGGCCGCCTGCATGCGGATGTCGGCGAGATCCAGATAGAAGCGCGGCAAATCCACCGGCATGCACAGCCCTTTATAGACGGTGACCAGGTTGGAGAGGCTGACCACGTAGAAGTAGTCGTCGCTGATGCGCTTCTCGATGCGGCGGCGCACTATATAGAGGCGGCGCTCGAGATCCTTGTCGACCCAGCCCGGGGGGGCGTTGACAAAGACCTGTTCGATGCTGGGCAGGGAGGCCTTGGCGATGGTGCCGAGTACATTGGTATCGATGGGCACCTTGCGCCAACCGACCAGACTCAGGGTCTCTTTTTCCAGCTCCTCGTCGATGATGTCGCGGGTGGCCTGGGCCAGGACGGGGTCCGGGTTCAGGAACAGCATGCCGACCGCGTAGTTGCGGCCCAGGTGCCATCCCTTCTCTTCGGCGACGGCTCTGAAGAAGCTGTCGGGTTTTTGCAGCAACAGGCCGCAGCCGTCGCCGGTCTTGCCATCGGCGGAGATGCCGCCGCGGTGCTGCATGCGAGCCAAGGCTGACATCGCGAGACGGACAAGCTTGTGGCTGGCTTCCCCTTCCATGTGGGCCAACAGGCCGAAGCCACAGTTATCCCTCTCCAGCTTTGGATCATATAGTGACATTGCATTTCTCCCTTGCTCGGCCTTCCATCGCACTGTCATCAACAGATTGCATAAATTGCGATTGGCTCTTGTGGTTCCGTCCGCCTGAGGTGGCGAATCTCCAAACTAATGGGATTTTCGAGCAAGGTCAATTGGACATCCCGCCTGTTTGCAATGTTACATTGCCATAACAAAATGTGGGTTTTAGAGACTCAAACAGCATTTTTATGTATTTAATGCTGTGATATTTTTATTTATTAGTCATATACGCTGACGATGGTGACTTTGGTGGTTGACTGCATCGTGGCGCAGAACTGTAGTAATTTTACAAATTCCTTCTGCCTGGGCTTGGCGGGGATCACATTTCGAGATCCTGCATCTTGCATTTGCCCATATGCGAGCTAATCAAGATTTTTTCAGTGCTAACAGCCGGTTAGGGGAGTATTGTTTTCTCTTTTTTCCCGTTTTTCCTGGCAGGGGTGGTTTCCAAAAGTAGCCGCAAAAGCCTTTTGTTGGGTATTTATCGCACTCGACGTGAATATTTATATGATTTTAGGGAAGGGCCTGGCTTGATCCAGCTCAGCCTGCCCGGCGGTGCGTACCGCTAAAATGGCGCCTCATCTCGGAGGTGTCATGCAGTTACACGAACTCGTCAATACATTCGGCCAGGACCTCAAGCAGCGTCACGGCCAGAAGATCCACAAACTCTCCATTCACGGCGCCTTCACCTGCCCGAACCGGGACGGCACCCTGGGGCGCGGCGGCTGTACCTTCTGCAATGTCTCCTCCTTCGCCGACGAGTCGGCCCAGCAGCTCTCCGTGGTGCAGCAACTGCTGGCCCGCCGGGACGAAGTGACCCGCGCCAAGCGCTATCTCGCCTATTTTCAGGCCTATACCAGCACCTATGCC
The DNA here is from genome assembly GCF_040908055.1 of Aeromonas sp. R7-4. Taxonomy (NCBI): domain Bacteria; kingdom Pseudomonadati; phylum Pseudomonadota; class Gammaproteobacteria; order Aeromonadales; family Aeromonadaceae; genus Aeromonas; species Aeromonas sp. R7-4. The sequence goes on along the minus strand of NZ_JBFODA010000021.1, from coordinate 12,485 downwards.
GAAGTGGAATATCTGCGGCGCATGTATGAAGAGGCGCTGTCGGTGAGCGACATGGTGGGACTCTGCGTCGGCACCCGCCCTGACTGCGTGCCGGATGCGGTGCTGGATCTGCTGGCGGACTACCAGGCCCGGGGTTACGAGGTATGGCTGGAGCTGGGGCTGCAGAGTGCCAACGACAAGACCCTGCAAAGGATCAACCGGGGACACGGTTACGCCGCCTATGCGGATGCGGTGCGGCGAGCCCATCTGCGCGGCATCAAGGTCTGCGCCCACCTTATCGTCGGTCTGCCGGGGGAGGCGGCCATGGAGAGCCTGGAAACCCTGCACCGCGTCGTGGAGACGGGGGTGGAGGGAATCAAGCTGCATCCGCTGCACGTGGTACAGGGCAGTACCCTCGGCAAGGCGTGGCAGGCGGGACGGCTGGATGTGCTCACTCTGGAGCAGTATGTGGCAGCGGCGGTCGCCATGATCCAGCACACGCCCCCCGAGGTGGTCTATCACCGCGTCTCGGCCTCGGCGCGCCGCCCGACCCTGTTGGCACCCGCCTGGTGCGAGAACCGCTGGACCGCCATGACCGAGATCGCCGCCGAACTGGCTCGCTTCGGTCCCCAGGGACAACGCCTGGGACGTCCCTTCTCTCTCCCGCTTTCAAATGAGCTGAGGCTCTAATTTCGTCAAAAAAACAGTGGGTTATTAGATGAAATTCAGTCTTTGCAGTATAGTTTCGTTCAAGTCACCTTGATAAGATGGTGGGCTTGAAAAAAGATATGTTTATCAATAACTCTTTGCGGTTTATGTACCGGGCGGGATCTCTTCGCACTGGGTGGCAGCTTCCCCGATGACACCGAGCGCCCTGCATGTCCATTCCTTCCCGGCATGACGATGTGGGAGTCTGGCCGTGGGCTGTGTGCCACTGCCCCGTGCGCTAATTGGGTTGTCGGTTTGTGGCGGGGTCGCTGCCTGCATTCATGAAACGCGCCAGATTCCGGGTGATGATGACCGACAACCTTCCGAATCATGTTTTGATGGGATGCTATGCAAGCAGAAACCAGCCATATAGATGAGCTATTGGAGTGCCTGGTCTTTTTGACCCGCTTTTATGGGGTGCCCAACAGCCAGGATGCCCTGACCACTGGCTTGCCGCTGGTCTCCGGTCGCCTGAGCACGGCACTCTTCAGCCGTGCCGCCGAGCGTGGCGGCCTCTCCGCCCGCGAGGTGATCCAGCCGCTCGATCAGATCTCCTCCCTGCTGTTGCCCTGCGTCCTGCAGACGCGTCATGGCGGCGCCTGCATCCTGCTGGAATGGAATGAAGACCGAAGCCAGGGCAAGGTGATCTTTCCCCAGGCCGGGGATGCAGCCCAGTGGGTCAGCACCGCCCAGCTGGGAGACGAGTACAGCGGTCGCCTGTTTTACGTCAAGCGGCAGTTCAAGTTCGACGAGCGCTCCCCCAAGGTGCTGGAAACCCGCGACGGTCACTGGTTCTGGAGCACGCTGTTCGAATCCCGGGGCATCTACCGAGACGTGCTGATCGCCTCCATCCTCATCAACCTGTTCGCGGTGGCCAGCCCCCTGTTCACCATGAACGTGTACGACAAGATAGTGCCGAATCTGGCATTCGATTCCCTCTGGGTATTGGCCGTCGGGGCCATGGTGGTATTTACCTTCGATTTCGTGATGCGCCAGCTGCGCAGCTACTTCATCGACATCGCCGGCAAGAAATCCGACGTGCTGCTGTCGGCCAAGATCTTCGCCAAGGTGATGGGGATGAAGATGGAATCCCGTCCTGCCTCGACCGGTGCCTTTGCCAAGCACCTCCAGGAGTTCGAGTCCGTGCGGGAGTTCTTCACGTCGGCCACCGTTTCCACCCTGATCGATCTGCCGTTCGCCATCTTCTTCCTGTTCATCATCTGGATCTTCGCCGGCGTCATGGTGGTGGTGCCCATCGTCGCCATCCTGATCCTGGTGGCGTACAGCTTCTATATCCAGGCACCGCTGAAGCAGTCCATCGAGGAGGGGTCACGCCTCGCCTCCCAGAAGAATGCCAACCTCATCGAGAGCATCTCTGGCCTCGAGACCGTGAAGATCTTCGGGGCCGAGAGCATGTTCCAGCATCGCTGGGAGCAGGCGGTATCCCATATTTCGACCTGGGGTGTGCAGACCCGGCGCATCACCAACTCCATGTCGTCGCTCGCGAGCTACATCCAGCAGGTGGTGACGGTGGGACTCGTCATCGTCGGCGTCTACCAGATCTCGGAAGGGCTGGTGACCATGGGGGGCATGATCGCGGCCGTGATGCTGTCGAGCCGCGCCATCGCCCCCATGGTACAGCTCTCCGTTCTCTCGACCCGCTATAACCAGGCCAAGTCTGCCCTGGAGATCCTGGAGAAGATCATGATGACGCCGGGCGAGCAGGAGGAGGGCAGGCAGTACATCCACCATCCTGTCATCCAGGGGCGCATCGAGTTCGAGAACGTCTCCTTCAAGTATCCGGGCATGGAGAGCAGCACCCTGCACAACATCAACCTGCGTATCGAGCCGGGCGAGAAGGTCGCCATCATAGGCCGGATAGGCGCGGGCAAGACCACCCTGGAGAAGTTGCTGATGGGGCTCTATCGCCCCACGGACGGGCTGGTGCGTCTCGACGGCTTCGAGCTGGATCAGCTGCCGCCGACCGCCATTCGCCGCAACATCGGCTGCGTACCGCAGGACGTGACCCTCTTCTTTGGCTCGGTGCGGGACAACATCATGCTGGGCAATCCCCTGGTGGACGACGCCCGTGTCCTGCGCGCGGCCAAGCGGGCCGGGGTGACCAACTTTACCAACCGGGATCCCAATGGCCTCGACAGGCAGATCGGCGAGGGGGGGCGTCAGCTCTCCGGCGGCCAGCGTCAGGCCATACTGCTGGCCCGGGCCCTGCTCAACGATCCCCCCATTCTGGTGATGGACGAACCGACGTCCAACATGGACAACCAGTCGGAGATGCACGTCAAGCAGGAGCTGGCGCGGCTGGGGCCCGAGACCACCCTGATCCTCATCACCCACAAGACCTCCATGCTGGACGTCGCCTCCCGGGTCATCGTCGTGGAGCAGGGCAAGATAGTGGCGGACGGCCCCAAAGAGGTGGTGCTGCAACAATTGAAGGAAGGCAAGGTGCGGGTGCAGGAGACGGCTCATGGCTAGCAACTGGTTCAAGAAGTCGGCTCCCGATACCGTCTTGCCCGCCCCCGAGCACCTGGAATACGTGGACGATGGCGCCGCGGCCGTCTTGCTGACGACGCCGACCCGCGCCAGGGTGCTGCTCTGGGCCTGCTTCCTGTTTTTCATGAGCGCCATCGTCTGGGCCGCCTGGGCCGAGCTTGACGAGGTCACCGTCGGCCAGGGCAAGGTGATCCCGTCTCGCCAGCTGCAGGTGATCCAGAACCTGGAAGGGGGGATCGTCAAGGAGATCTTCGTCAAGGAGGGGGACATCGTCGAGAAGGGGCAGCCTCTGCTGCGCATCGACGACACCCGCTTCAAGTCCGATTTTCGCGAACGGGAGCAGGAGCTGGTGACCCTGAAGGGGGACATCGCCCGCCTGCGTGCCGAGATCCGCAGCGTGGTGGTCAAGAGCGAGCCCAATCTGGGCTGGCGTGAGCAGGTGGTCATCGACAAGCAGCCCATCGAATTTCCCGAAGGGTACGAGAACGTGTTCGCCGAATATGCCGCCCGTGAAAAATCGGTGCAGGAGGCGAGGCTCAACAACCTCAAGAACCAGCTTTACATTCTGGGGCAGCAGATCGAGCAGAAAGAGCAGGAGACCATAGAGCTCAACGCCAAGATCAGGACGGTGGGCCGCAGCGTGGATCTCGCTCGTCAGGAGCTCAACATCAGCCGTCCCCTCGCAAAAGAGGGTATAGTTCCTCAAGTGGAGCTAATAAAGCTGGAGCGGCAGGTCAACGAGATGCAGGGTGAGCTGGAGGCGAACCGCCTGCTCATCCCCAAGCTCAACTCGGTGCTGCGGGAGACCATCTCCAAGCGCAACGATATCGCCCTGAAATTCAGAGCCGACTCCCAGACCGAGCTCAATGAGCGGCAGGGCAAGCTCAGTCAGTTGTCCGAGGGCCAGGTCGGTCTGCGGGACAGAGTCGATCGAACCAGTGTGATCGCGCCCCTCAAAGGCACCATCAAGAAACTCAAGATCAATACCCTGGGAGGCGTCGTCCAGCCCGGCATGGATCTGATGGAGATAGTACCGCTGGAAGATACCCTGCTGGTCGAAGCCAAGGTGTCGCCCAAGGATATCGCGTTCCTGAGACCCGGATTGGAGGCCGTGGTCAAGATAACCGCTTATGATTTCACTGTTTATGGAGGTTTACATGGAAAGGTTGAACAGATAAGCGCTGACTCGATCCAGGATGAGGAGGGCAACTCCTTCTATCTGGTGCGAGTACGAACCGAGAAGAGTTATCTGGGCGATGAGCTAAATGCACTTCCCATCATCCCCGGTATGTTAGCCAGTGCAGATATCATTACTGGTAAAAAAAGTGTCCTAGACTACTTGCTGAAACCCATCTTGAGGGCTAAGCAGTCGGCACTGAGAGAACGATAAGCCAACAATCTAAAAACAACATGACTGGAGATACCATGAAGAAGACGATTGTTGCCATGCTGGTTAGTGGCACCATACTGTTCCCGGGCCTGAGCCAGGCACAGACGCTGGAACAGTCAGTGGCACAGTCACTGGCTACCCATCCGAAAATCAAGGAAGCTTTTGATCTCTATCAGGCACGACTGTACCAGCATGATGGAGCCAAGGGCGGCTACTATCCCACCATCGATCTGCGTGGTGGCGTCGGTTACGAGAAGACCGACAGCCCCTCCACCCGCGCGGCGGGGGCCAACTCGCAGACGATCGATGACTCCATGACCCGTAAAGAGGCCGGGATCAGCCTGCGCCAGATGCTGTTTGACGGCTTCAACGTCAGCAGCAACGTGGCCCGGACCGATGCCGCTGCCCAGGCCCAGCGTCTCGCCCTGATCTCGGAGGCGGAAAACACGGCGTTGCGTGTGGCAGAGGTGTACCTCAACATGCTGCGTCAGCAGGAGATCCTGGAGCTTTCCAAGCAGAACCTGGAAACCCACGAGCAGATCCGCAGCGACATCCAGAAACGGACCGATTCCGGTCTGGGGTCGACGGCGGATCAGACTCAGATCGACGGCCGGGTGGCGCGCGCCTACTCCAACCAGGCGGCGGCCGAGAACAACTATCGGGATGCCGAGAGCGAGTTCATCCGCGTCGTGAACGAGGTGCCCAAGGATCTCGTGCAGCCGGTGCCGAACACCCAGCTTCTGCCAGCCACGCTGGAAGATGCGCTGAAGACGGCGACCGAGGTGCATCCGACCCTGCTTTCCTCCCTGCAAGACATCGAGGAGGCCAAGTACCAGCATGAGGGGTCCAAATCCGGGTTCTATCCGAACGTGGCCTTCGAAGTAGACCAGAACTGGAACGAGGACATTGATGCGGTCAAGGGGCGCAACGACGATCTCACCGCCATGGTCCGGATGCGTTACAACCTGTTCCGTGGCGGCTCCGATCTGGCTGAAAGCAAGGCCACCTCGGCACTCTATTCCCAGGCGAAAGACATTCACCTGAATGCCTTCCGTCAGGTGGAGGAGGGGACTCGTCTGGCCTGGAATGCCAAGGAGTCGCTGGCCAAGCAAAAAGTCTTCCTGAAAGAGCACGTGGACGCCAGCTATGACACCGTACAGGCGTACAAGAAACAGTTCGGTCTGGGCCAACGGACCTTGCTGGATGTGCTGAACACGGAAAACGAGCTGTTCGAGGCGCGTCGCAGCTACATCACGGCCGAGTATGACTCCCTGCTGGCGGATTATCGCATCCTCAATGCCACGGGTGGTCTGCTCAACGCCATGAATGTACAGCAGCCCGCCGAGTGGCAGGCCAACAACAACTGATGGCCATTGCGCTGATGCAATATCAGACAGGAGGAATGGCTGCAGCTTGCTGCAGTCATTCTTTTATGTGTTTGGCCCTGCGTTGAAGATTGCGATGGCATGCCACAGGGGAATCATGTGACATCGGTGGGCAAGAACGAGGGCCGTCTGTTGTGGCCTGCATGGCGCATTTGCTCGGCGCAGCGTTGGTTGTCTCGTCTGCTGTGGCTGGTGTTGCTCGCCATTCCCCTGCTGCTCAGCGCCAGTCAGCCCTTGTCATCGGAAGATCTCAAGCTGGTCAAGCGAGCGGAGGAAACTTATGGCCCTCGTGCAGGGAAACGGGTGACCAACTGGCGTACCCTGGCGATGCAGAGCAGCGCCGCAGGTCTGACGGATCGACAGAAGCTGGAGAAGGTAAACCAGTTCTTCAACCAGATGCGTTTTATCGATGACATCAAGTTGTGGCACAAGAAGGATTATTGGGCGACGCCGCTGGAGTTTTTGGGGGCTGCGGGCGGAGACTGTGAAGACTTCAGCATTTCCAAGTATTTTACGCTGCTGGAGCTTGGCATTCCGGATGAAAAAATGCGAATGGTATATGTCAAAGCATTGGATTATAACCAGTTTCATATGGTCGTTGCCTATTATGAGACGCCTGCGTCAGTTCCTCTTATTCTGGACAATATTGTCGGAGCCATTCGTCCGGCCACGCAGCGTGCGGATCTGGTGCCAATTTACAGTTTTAACGGTAGTCACTTGTGGCTGATGAAAGCACGTGGTCAAGGGGAAATGGCCGGGCAGTCATCTCGCTTGGGATTATGGACGGATTTACGCAATCGCATGACGTCAGGGCGATTGGCTCGGCCTGCGGTGAATTTGGATGATTAACCTATGACGCTCTACAGACAACTATTGGCAACCATGCTGTTACTGTTCGGATTGCTGTTTGCCGCCACTTATTGGGTACAGTTCGATTCGACCCGCAGTTACCTGGCGCAGCAGCAGGAGACCACCGTCATCAATACCTCCACCGCGCTGGGTCTGGCATTGACGCCCTATCTGGAAAACGGTGACAAGGTGGGGGCCGAATCCGTCATCAAGGCGGTCTTTGACGGCGGCTACTACAAGCTGGTGCGCCTCGATCTGCTGGCATCCAAGAATGTCATCGAACTCGAGAACAGCAGCCAGATCGAGGGCGTTCCCCAGTGGTTCATCGGGCTGGACCTTTTTCCTGAGGTATCCAATGAATCCATCTTGACCTCGGGTTGGTTGCAACTGGGCAAGTTGAAGGTGGTGGGCCACCCGGGACAAGCCTACTACAAGCTTTGGCAGGGCATGAGCGAGCTGGCGACCTGGTTCCTGGTCGGATTCCTGCTCACCACGCTCCTGTTGATGCGGGCGCTCAACTACCTGCTCAAGCCACTCAAGCTCATCTGCGAGCAGGCGGTCGAGATAGAGCTGCACCATTTCGGGCACGCCATTCCCGAACCCAGGACCCGTGAATTGAAGCAGGTGGTGCAGGCCATCAATACCCTCTCGAGCAAACTGGCGGTGCAATTCAAGGAGCAGGCGGACGAAGCCGAGAATCTGCGTGCCCGTGTCTATGTCGATGCCGTGTCCGGCCTCGGCAACCGCTCTTACTTCGTCGGGCAGGTCAATGCCTGGATTGCCGAGGCGGGCCAGGGGGGGGTCATGCTGGTGGCCGTCGACATGCTGGACGATCTCTATCGCGAAGAGGGCTTTGCCGCGCGAGACAACATGGTCAAGTCCATCGCCCAGGTGCTCAGGGAGCTGCTGGATGGGTGGAATGGGGCGGCCCTTGCCCGCATCTCGGCCACCGAATACGCCTTGCTCTGTCCGACCGACGAGCTGTCGCAGCTCAAGGATCTGGCGGAACTCATCAACAGCCGCATCGCCGATCTGGTGGTCAACCCCATGGGAGAACGAGGTGCACTTTCCGTGGTCGGTATCGCCGGTCGTGACGGGAGTGACGATCTCTCGGCCCTGTTGACCAAGGCGGACAATGCCCTTGGCAAGGCGCGCAACGAGCGGCGCGGTGCCGTCGTGATGGAAGGGGGAACAGAGCAGGGCCTGATGGGACGTCTGGCCTGGCGTGATCTGGTGCAGGACGCCATGGCCAGAAACCTCTGGCGCTTCAAGGCGCAGCCCGCCTGTCGCTTCGATGATGGCACGCGTCTGCATGCCGAGTTGTTTGCCGCCATCTCGCGAGACGGGACCGATTACTTCGCGGGCCAGTTCTTGCCGGCCATAGAGCAATTCAAGATGGGGGCCGAGTTTGACAAGGCGATACTGGACGCCTGCCTCCCCTTGTTCCAACAGCACTCCGATCTGGTGCTGGCAGTCAATATCACGGCTGGTTCTCTCTGTTCGGATGAGTTCCTGACCTGGCTGAAGGGCTATCTGGCGCAAAATGGCGAGCTGAAAGAGCGGCTGCTGTTCGAGATCCCTGAGGCGGCCATCATGAAACACAAAGAACAAGTGACCAGCCTGGTCGAGGTGCTTAGGGCACATGGATTCCTGTGGGGAGTCGATCATTATGGCCGCCACTTCCAATCCCTCGGCTACCTGGAGGAGCTGGCCCCCGCTTACGTCAAGGTGGACCATGGCTATACCAGTCAGGTGATGGAACCTGGTGCAGATACCTCCTTCCTGGCGGCGGTGTGTCGGGCTGCCCATAATGCGGGTGTGACGACGATTGCAACCCGGGTTGAAGATCAGCAACAGGTTGAGGTGTTGTCCAGCCTGCACATAGACGGTTATCAGGGCTTCGTTCATCCGGCCTTCCCACTGCCGTAAGTCACACAACGCGATAAAAACGGGCCCATTAAGGGCCCTTTTTTATATCTATTTAGAATATATCAGTAGCCTTTGTGCGATGAAGAGACAAGAGAACGGAATGTATGATTGTTACCTCATTGATTTCTATGTGTAAAAAATATTCGTTCGATTTACTGCATCGGATGAAGCCAAAGAGATTCAATCCTGTACATTTTTGCAACGGAAGCCAGATGGGCGCGCATCTAGAGTGTAGGCATCAAGATCTGTCACCTTGGAGCAATGGATATGCGCACCCAAATCATCGACAAAACCGTCGTCGTCTCTTCCGTGGAAGGCAATGTTCAGATCCTGCTTGCCGATGGCAGCAGCCGTCCCCTCCAGCCTGGCGAGATATTGCAACCAGGCGCCAGGCTCAATATTGCCGATGATGCCAAGTTGATGCTGGCTCCCTACGATGACAGCCCGGCTCCGGCCGATGCCGCCCCTGCTGGTCCGGATGTTCCCGCCGGTGGACAACCCTCCTCATCGGTTGCCACTCGTCAGCCGGGCTCGCCAGAGGTGTCGCCGGAAATTGCGGCACTGCAAGAATCCATCTTGCAAGGGGTCGACCCGACTCAGAACTTTGAAGCTGCGGCAGCTGGCGGAGCGCCCGCCGCAGGTGGTGGCGGTGGCATCGGCGGGGTGGCGGGAGCCAGTGGCAACGGTGGCTTTGTCGTTATCGATCGGATTGGTGATGCAACCATCGCGGCGGCCGGATTTGACACCAGCTATGCCGCCCTGGCCCCACAAGATGTGCTGCAGGAAGATGACCTGCTGCCCGACAATGAGCTCGATGATCTGGATGAATCCTCCGTTACCCTGGAAGATCAGGCCGTCAGTGGCAACCTTCTGGACAACAGTACCAACCCGGACGGCCCCCTCGAGGCATCGATTGTCTCATATAGCTGGGGCAGCAACCTCGGCATCGAAGCGGGTGTCGAGAGCACACTGGATGGCATCGGCACGCTCATCATCAATGCCGACGGCTCCTATACCTTTACGCCGGCCCCGAATTACTCAGGATCCGTGCCTCCGGTCAACTACGTTGTGACCGATGGTGCCGATACGGCTGTCTCCATATTGACGGTTACCATTACTCCCGTGGATGAGCCCGTTTCCCTGGAAGGGTTGCAAGTAGACGGTGGTGAGCTTGTCCTGGATGAGGCGGCATTGGCAGATGGCAGTAATCCCAATAGCTCGGCCCTGACCAAGAGCGGCACCTTCACCTTCAATGCGGCGGATGGCGTGCAAAGCCTGACGCTGGGCGGTGTGGTACTCGTCAACAATGGCCAGGTCATCACCGGCTTCCCTCAGGCGATCCCCAGCCCGCTGGGCAACCAGCTGCTGGTCACCGGGATCAGCTACAACCCGGTCACCGGTATCGGCAGCGTGAGCTACAGCTATACCCTGAATGATAACGAAGTCCACAACCAGCCCGCCAATGACACGGCTCTGACAGAAAGCTTCAATGTCGTGCTGACGGACAGCGATGGTGATAGCACCAGCGCCAGCCTGGATGTCGTGATTCGGGATGATGTCCCGAGCGCGAAGGATGATGCCGGTGGGATTGTAACCGAAGATGTGGCGAGCAGTTTGAACGGTAATGTGCTGAGCAACGACGTCGTCGGAGCCGATAAACCTACGGCCTTTGCAGGATGGAATGCGAGTGGGCATGATAATCAGACAGCCCTGACGGCGTTGAATACCTATGGCACCTTTACGCAGAATCCTGACGGGACCTGGGCGTATGAGCTGGACAACACCAGAGCTGCGACACAGGCGCTGACTGCGGGTTCGAGCCTGAGCTATGACGTCTGGTACACGATGACCGATTCCGATGGCGATCAAAGCATCGCTAAGCTGACCATCAACATCCAGGGGGCAGATGACACTGCCAAGGTTACGGTGGCGGCGAACGGGGCTGATACGACTGTATTCGAAGCCGGGCTGAATCCGAACGGTTCGGCTGCTCAGACCAATGCGGAAACAGACGGTAGTACCTTCCAGGTATTTGCCAGCGATGGCATCAAGCAACTGGTGATTGGCGGCATCACCTTTACGGTGGCGCAGCTGCAGGATCCAGCATATCTGGCGGCTCATCCCATCAATACCGGTGAAGGTACGCTGACGTTAACGGGCTTTAGCAGCGCGGATGGCAAGACGGCGGCCATTAATTACAGCTACACCCTGGATGCCGCCCAGACCCACACCAAACCGGAGAGTGATACAACGCTGACGGATCAGGTGCTGATCACGCTGGAAGGCGTGGGAGGCAGCAGGGCTTCTGGCACCCTCAAGATAGACATTATCGATGATAGACCGACCCCGAGCGTGACGGCCAATGCTGGCGGTACGGCGGCGTTGACGGTCTCACTGGACGAAACCACCGGTGCCAGCGACCACTATGCGTTAGGCGAAGCAGCCGATAGCTACGTCAACGATGATCTGCCCGGTGCGTTGGCCAGAGTGACCACTGCATTGAGCGGTGGCTTGCTCGGTCTGTTCACCATCAACGGCAGCTATGGTGCGGACGGTATAGGGTCGCAGAGCTCGGTGATAAGCTTCCAGGGCGTACCGATCGGCGGGCTGGCCACCAACCTGGTAGCCACCGATGGTGGGGCGATTACCCTTGTCAGCAGTAGCCCGACCCTGCTGAACGGTGTGGACGGAGATGGTGATACGGTATTCACCATAGCGATCGTCAACGTTGGAGGTGTGCTGCAACTGCAGACTACCCTGTTTGAGGCGCTGGATAACGGCAAAACCAGTCTGTATGACGAGGCAGTAGAACTGCTGTTGGGACAGGGCAGTACGCTGTCACTACAGCTGCAAGTGACCCGTACCGATGGTGACGGCGACACAGTCGTAGCATCGGACACCGTGATGCTGGCCAACCACATCACCTCGGCTTTCAGCTTCGACGACGACGCACCTGTGGCTAATGACTACACCGGCGCTAACTTTGCCGAGGGCAGTGGCGCGCACAACATCGGGTCTGCCACCACGGTGCTCGGTATCAGTGCGGGTGAGGATGGCTTGCAGGGCACCCTCCAGGACATCGTGTTCACCAACCAGGGCGCGACGGGTGGCACGCTGGCCATCGATGGCTCGGGCAATCTGATTTACACCTCACCGGGTAATGTGACCAGTGGCGCTGCGGTGACCGAGACCTTCTTGTACACAGTGACTGACAAGGATGGTGATGCGATTACCCGGACGGTGACGTTCGGTGTGACCGATACGGGGGTCAGCAATGTCTCGGCCACCAATGAATTGGTCGATGAAGACGATATTGTGGGGGGTAACACAGGCAATGCCGGTGGTGCGGGCGACGATGTGCCGGTAACTACAGGGCATATCTCCTATACCCTGGGTGCAGATGCCCTGCAGGGCATCACGCTGTCGGTCGCGAACACGGGGTTGACCAAGCTGGACGGTACGACAGTCCAGACGAGTTGGAATGCGAATACCCACACCCTGACTGGTTATGGCACCAGCTTGGCGGATGTGGTGTTCACCATTGTGCTGAAGAACATTGGCAGCGGTGGTGCAGACTATGACATGACGTTGTTCCAGCCGGTGACACACCCGGGTCATGATGACCTGTCAACCAGCGACGTGGTGGAGACATCGTTTGAGGATAATGTTGGCTTCACGGTAGCGGTCAGTGTCAAGGATGTGGACAACAGCGAAGGGACTACCAGCTTCACGGT
>NZ_JBFODA010000020.1:0-8625 GCF_040908055.1 Aeromonas sp. R7-4 | reverse complement strand
GCTGAATGATGCCGCTGATGGGCTGCTTGTCATCGGACTCTTTCATGGCTTGCAGCAGCTTGTGCTTGAGCATCCAGGCGGTGTCATATTTGACGTCCAACTGGCGCTTTAGCTCCATCGCTGACAAGCCAGTTTTGGTCTGTGACAGCAGGTGCATCGCCAGAAACCACTTGGTCAGTGGGAGTTTGGTGTTTGCAAAAATCGTGTTTCCAGTCAATGACATCTGGTGACGGCAGTTATTGCATTGCAGCACGCGTGGCCGACTTTTCAGGCGACAGCAGGTCTTGTTGGCGCACTCAGGACAGATGAAACCGTTCGGAAAACGCCAAGCGAGCAGCGCGTTTTCGCACTGCGCTTCAGTGCCATAGTCCTTGAAAAAATCAAACAGGCTGTAGCCTTTCTGGAATTGGACTTTGCTTTTGGCCATGATCTCGCACCTCAGTAACTGTACGTAAGATCAGTATAGCTCGTGGTGACTGCTAATCATGGGTAATCAGGAAATATATTGAGGCCATATCTAGTGGGAAGATTGGGCTTCAAGATAGAAAAGATGAGTTACTAGATAGCCTACAAAACTTCATCAATCATAGCGGTGCAGTGGCAAGGTACTTCTACCCATCCTATGGTGGCATGAAGAAAGAAAAGAAGGATATTCATCAAAAACGTGCAACTTTTTTGCGCAGAGTTTTTGGTGTGGATGAAAAGAGTCCTCTTTATGATAAGAAATTACGAAATGCCATAGAGCATTTTGATGAGAGATTAGGGAAGGTGCGAATAAGTCATATGGCACGAGAGCATTTACTGGTAACCCATTGATATTAAATGACTAAAATTTTCATTTTTTGTTCTTGGGATACTTGTTCGCACTTTCCCTGGGTGATGAGGTTCTTGGAGTAGTCGACCAGCATGTCGCCACCGAAGGTGGTGGAGAATTTGTTGAAGCGTTCGGCATCGGCGGCAAACAGATCCTTCAGCTGCCGCTCCTTGTTGGCGGCGAAGTGGGCTTCCAGTGCCTTCCAGGCCTGGGTCTGGGTCGGGTTGATGTTTTTCATTATTGCATGGGTTCCTGTGTTATTTGGAGATAGGCGCGATTATCGATGTGGAAACAAGCGTCAGCCGTAGCTGGCAAATTCGGCCACGGCCTGTGCTGTCTGGGCATTGGCAAGGTATTGAGTCAGCAGGGCTGGACTGACGGTCAGATCGTGGGCGCCGGCCAGCAGGGCCTGGGTCAGCTGTTCGGGGATGGCGAACGAGGCGGCCACTATCCGAGCGGGCAGTTGCTGCCGCTCCAGCAGCTCCCGCAACCGGCCGATAACGCGCTGGAAGTCGCCGCCTTCACGGTCGATGCGGTTCACGTAGGGGGCCAGGTAGTCGGCACCTTCCCGGGCGGCCAGGAAAGCCTGCCGTTCACAGTAGATGGCTGTGGCGCAGATGGCGCCGCTGGCGTCATCGGAACGCTTCAGCTGGTGGATGGCGGTCAGGCCGGCCGGTGACACCGGGATCTTGCAGTAAACTGCGCCCCAGCGGGACCAGAGCTGTCTCGCCTGTGCCACCATGCCGGCCGTATCGGTGGCCGTCACCTGCACAAACAGTTGGTGAGGGCGATCAAAGCCCAACGCCCTGGCTTGCCCGATGAAGTCGTCGGCCTTGATCCCGGCCTGGGCCAGCAATTTGGGGTTGCAGGTGATACCGTCCAGGCTGAGCTGGTGCACCCAGGGGCGTAATTCTTCGATGTTCGCTGAATCCAGATACAACATGAGCACTCCTTCAGTGTGAAATGCGGCATCTCCGCCCTGTCGAGGGTGACCCGTAGCTCCAGGGGGCAATCATATTGCCGCTGTTCGTCTCGTCTTTGACTGCTGTCATTCCCTAGCGGGTCCATGTGGCGCGGGCGAGACCATCCCGCGCAAGCCAGAAAGAATTTTCAACTTTCCCTGTTTACAAAGAAATGAAAACCAAGATCATTGATTTTGAAAATCAGATCAACAGTTTTTTATACATTTCGTATCTCTGCGGTGAGGCTATTGCTGTCATTCCTGCGCTCACGGGCGGCGAACTCGCTCAGTTCGTGCCAGGTCAGAACGATCTAAACCGGATCGCGGTCCAGGCTAGGTTGCTAACGGTTATCGATATGCCGCAAAAATAAGCGTGATCTGAATCACCAATTTAAAGCGCGCACAAAATAAAGCATATATAAAACAGTAGGATATGTTTAATTGCGCCCGAGGTGCCATTGTGCGGCCGCGATGTGTGTATGGGGAGGGAGGGGCAGTTGGGGCGCCTCAGGGAGTGGGGATGTCGTTGCCCCGTTTGAAAACCAGCGAAGCAACCGTAGCGGGAACAGGCATTCTAGGCTGGACAAAAAACGCCAACTTGGTCACATTATGAAAACCAAAATTAGCAAAGTGACGTTCAGTGTGAAAATATCAACTTACCGGGTCGCCAGCCAAACACGATAAGCGAACAGCTGCAACCTGGAACCAACCGCACGTCCGGCACCTTATCAACGGCAGGACGTGTCCCCTTCACAGATGGAGTCAACTTGAGGACTACACCATGGATGTAATTATTCATGCAGCGGAATGGTTCATTGCACTATTCCAAAAAGGCGGAGACGTCTTTGTCGGCATGGTTACCGGCATACTGCCGTTGCTGATCTCGCTGATGGTGGCGATGAACGCCCTGATCCAGTTCATCGGACAGGAGCGGGTGGAGCGCCTGGCTGCCAAGAGCGCCGGCAACCCGGTGTCCCGCTACCTGATACTGCCGGTCATCGGCACCTTCGTGTTCATGAACCCCATGACACTGAGCCTGGGTCGCTTCCTGCCGGAGCGTTACAAGCCGTCCTACTACGCAGCCGCATCCTACAGCTGTCATTCCATGAATGGCCTGTTCCCGCACATCAACCCCGGTGAATTGTTCGTCTATCTGGGCATTGCCAATGGCCTGACCACGTTGGGCATGCCGCTGGCTCCCCTGGCCATCAGCTACCTGCTGGTCGGTATGGTGAGCAACTTCTTCCGCGGCTGGGTGACCGACTTCACTACCGCCATGGTGGAAAAACAGCAAGGCGTTCGCCTCAGCACTGACGTCCACATTCGCGTAGCCGAGTAAGCCAACCAGGAGCAGACATCATGGCAAATTCATTGTACATCACCAAAGGCAGCGGCGGCTGGGGTGGTCCTCTGACCATCGACATCGAGCCGGGCAAGAAGGTCCTCTACATCACCGCGGGCACCCGACCGGACATCGTGGACCGCATGGTCGAACTCTCCGGCATGGAAGCGGTGGACGGTTTCAAGACCTCCATCCCGGATGACGAGATCGCGGTCGCCGTCATCGATTGCGGTGGCACCCTGCGTTGCGGCCTCTACCCCAAGAAGCGGATCCCGACGGTGAACATTCACTCCACCGGCAAGAGCGGCCCGCTGGCCAACTTCATCGAGGAGGATATCTATGTCTCTGGCGTGCAGCCGGACAACATCCAGCTGCAAGCCCAGGCCGGGAATGCGCCTAGCCAGCCGAAACAAGCGGCGAAACAAGAAGCGCCGCAATATGACAGCAGCAAGAAGCTGAGCGAGCAGAGCGACAGCCTGCTGGCCCGCATCGGCATCGGCATGGGCGGGGTGATGTCCACCTTCTTCCAGGCCGGCCGCGAAACCATCGATACGGTGCTGCGCTCCATCCTGCCCTTCATGGCGTTCGTGTCCATGTTGATCGGGGTCATCCTGGCCTCCGGGGTGGGTGATGTGATTGCACAAGCCCTGATCCCGCTGGCCAAGAGTCCCGTTGGCCTGATGACCCTGGCGCTGATCTGTTCCTTCCCGTTCCTGTCACCCTTCCTTGGCCCGGGCGCCGTCATCGCGCAGGTCATCGGTGTGCTGGTAGGGACCCAGATCGGTCTTGGCAACATTCCGCCGCACCTGGCACTGCCGGCCCTGTTCGCCATCAATGCCCAGGCTGCCTGTGACTTCATCCCGGTAGGTCTGAGCCTGGCCGAAGCCAAGCCGAAAACAGTCCAAATCGGGGTGCCGTCCGTGCTTTACTCACGGTTCCTGACCGGAGCGCCGACCGTACTGCTGGCCTGGCTCGCCTCCTACTTCATCTACCAATAACGCTCAAACGAGGACTGAAATGACTATGTTGTACCAAACCCAAGTGACCAAGATCGGCGAGTTTGCTGCCGAAGCCCTGGATGACAACATGATGATACTGTTCGATGACAATGCCCCGGCAGACGTAGCGGACTACTGCTACATCCATCCGCACGCAGCGCTGTTGGATGACATCAAGGTGGGAGGGGATTTCGTTCTGGGTCAGACACGTTTTCCCATCACGGCGGTAGGCGACGTAGTCAACCAGAACCTCGGCGAATTGGGTCACATCACCATCCGTTTCGATGGCGCCGATGAAGCGGAATACCCAGGAACCGTGCATGTGAGCGGCACTTGCCCGACAGTCCCGGAACTGGAAATCGGCACCGAAATCACGTTTGAACTGAACTGAACAATCAAGACTCACGCTCCCCCTGCATCATTGAGTTAGCGGCTCGAAGCAGGGGGGCGCGAGATACAGCAATCGAGGAGAGTAACATGTCAAAAGTAGCACTGGTAGTTGGCGGCGGTAAAAGTCTGGGCGCCTTCCTTTGCAAGGGGCTGGCCGAGGCCGGCTATCGGGTGGCAGTCGCAGATATGGACGCCGACAGCGCCAAGCTCACCGCCAGCGAAATCGCCGAGGTGCATGGTGCTGAGAACGTGATGGCCGTGCAGGCCAATGCCACCCAGGAAGCGGATGTGCAGCGCATGGTCGGTGCCGTCGATGATCGCTTCGGGCGCATCGACCTGCTGGTCTACAATGCCGGCACGGCGACCGCGGCCAAGATCGATCAGTTCCCGTTGGATGCTTGGTACCGCTCCATCGAGGTGAACCTGACCGGTTACTTCCTGTGTGCCCGTGAGGCTTCCAAGGTGATGATCCGCCAAAATGGCGGCCGCATCATCCAGATCAACTCCAAGTCCGGCAAGGTGGGCTCCAAGCACAACTCCGGCTACTCGGCAGCCAAGTTTGGCGGTGTCGGTCTGACCCAATCGCTGGCGCTGGACCTGGCCGAGCACAACATCACCGTCCACTCCCTGATGCTGGGCAACCTGCTCAAGAGTCCCATGTTCCAGTCCCTGCTGCCGCAATACGCGAAAAAGCTGGGCATCCCCGAGGATCAGGTGGAGCAGGTCTATATCGACAAGGTGCCGCTCAAGCGTGGCTGCGATTTCCAGGACGTACTGAACGTGCTGAAGTTCTATGCCAGCGACGAGGCCAGCTACTGCACCGGCCAGTCCATCAACATTACCGGTGGTCAGGTGATGTTCTAGTGGTCAGGTGATGCTCTAGTTCCAACTGTGTGGGAAACTCCTGAGAACCTAATCTTTTGGCAGTGTGTCGTACACTGCCTTTTTTCATTGTGAGGTGCTAAATGGATGCCATTAATCTTCTGATCGTGTTTGCCCTGGTGGCCTGGGGATTGCAGATCGGCCTGGGCTTTTTTCAGGTACGGGCTTTCAATCGCATGCTGCAGGACATGAGCCTCAAAGGCTCGGTGAAGATCGGCCGCACGGCCTCCCGCTGGCGCCCGCGCACCCTGGTGGTGCTGGCCCATGATGCCAACGGCGTGATTGTCGATGCCAAAATCATGCGTGGCCTGACCATCTTCGCCAGACCCCAGACGCTGGACACTCTGGTGCATGCCCGTATCCCGCTGACCGAGCGACAACTGGCCGAACTGGCACCGCCGGTACGCGAAGCGGTAACCTGCGCGCTGTCAATAAAATGACAATTCGGTTGTCATATAATTTTCATTATGAAAATTTCAGTGTACATTCTTAGGAAATGAAGCCTATGGCTTTTTAAATTCAGCATATAGGGATTCAGGTATGTCCATTGAAACTCGTCGAGAAATGTTGATGCGTTATCTGCGCGAACATGGCAGAACGTCAGTCAACGATTTGGCCGCCCATTTCAACATCACCGGCGCCACGGTGCGCAGCGATCTGCGGCATCTGGAGCAGGCCCAGCTGGTAGTCCGCCGCTATGGCGGCGCCGAGGCGTTCACCCAGCCGGCGCTGGAAGATCACTCCATGGACGAGAAAACCGTGCTCAATCTGAACACCAAGCAGCGCATCGGCGCCAGGGCCGCGAGCCTGGTCCGGGATGGCGAGTCCATCATTCTCGACAGTGGCAGCACCACCCTGCAGATGGTGCCCTGGCTGGCAGAGCGGGTAGCGCTGACGGTGATGACCAACAGCCTGCACATCATGAATGAAGCAGCGGCGCTGGACAGCAACGTGACGCTGCTGATGCCGGGTGGCACCTACCGCAAACGCTCCGCTTCCTTTCATGGCAGCCAGGCAGAGCAGGCCTTTCGCGTATTCACCTTCGACAAGTTGTTCATCGGCGCCGACGGCTTCGATGTCGAGCAGGGCACCACCACCTTCAACGAGGCATATCAGGTGAGCCAGGCCATGTGCCAGGCGGCACGGCAGATCATCGTGGTGACCGACTCCAGCAAATTCGGCCGCAAGACGCCCAACGTGGTGGTGCCCATCGACAAGATCGACATCATCATCACCGACAAGGGCATCAGCGATGCTGACCGGCAGGCGCTGGAGCAGCATGGCATCCAGGTGGTGCTGGTCTGAACTCCCCCCAATCCCCAGAGGTTCCCTTCGTCATGCGTGAACAGATCCAGCGCTACGCTCATGAAACCCTGAGTATCGAACTGGCCGAGGCACAAAGGCTGTGCTCTCGGCTCAATGATTCCTTCGTCTCGGCCTGCGAGGCCATCCTTGCTTGTACGGGCAAGATAGTGGTCACCGGCATCGGCAAGTCCGGCCATATCGGCAAGAAGATTGCCGCGACCCTGGCCTCGACCGGCTCGCCCGCCTTTTTCGTCCATCCCGCCGAGGCGCTGCATGGCGATTTGGGCATGATCACCAAGGGGGATCTGGTCATCATGATCTCCAACTCCGGCGAGGCCGGCGAGTTCAAGACCATGCTGCCGCTGCTCAAGCACAAGGGTCTGGTGGTGATCGGTTTCACCGGCAAGCTCGACTCCTATCTGGCGCGACAGGCCGATCACGTCATCGACATCAGCGTCCAGCAGGAGGCCTGTCCTCTCGGTCTGGCGCCGACTTCCAGTGCCATCAACACCCTGATGATGGGCGATGCCCTTGCCATCAGTGCTATGCGCATTCGCGATTTCAACGAGCAGGACTATGCAGTTTCTCACCCGGGCGGTAGCCTGGGTGCCCGATTGTTGCTACGCAACAAGGATATATTAGACCCTGAGCTACCAATACCAGTTTGTTCTGCAGACACATCCTTGAGGGATGCCATTGTGGCTTTGAGTCGTGGTGGATTTGGGCTAGTAGTGATTAGTAGTGATCAGGGCAGCATCTTGGGAGTTTTCACGGATGGTGATTTGCGGCGCTCTTTGGAAAAAACATTGCCCCTGGATACCTGTGTCACCGAGCTGATGACCCGAACACCGGTGGTGGTCCAAGCGGACGGTCTGGCGGCTGCCACACTGGAACTTATGCACGAACATCGCATCAATGCTGTCCCCGTGGTGTCTGATGAGGCTCGATTGTTGGGGGTGATCAGTATTCATCAGATATATAAAGCTGGTATTCGTTGATGGAGCGAAAGGCGCGAGCCATCATTTTGCTGTAGTTTTCCTGCTAGAGGCTGTCGTCATAAGATGGCAGCCCATAATGCCACGCAGCGGATCCGGACAGCCGCCACGAACGAAGCGGTGTTTTTCGCATACCGCGTGGCTATCCCTCGCCATTGTTTCAGGTGGAGAAAGGCAATTTCTACCAGATGCCTTACCTTATACATTTCCCTGTCGTGCTCTCGCTTTTCCTTACGATTCCGCTTCGACGGGATCACCACCTCCATCCCCTGAGACGCGGCCTGGGCTACCAAAGCGTGGCAAGGATGGTTATTCCGGCATACCTCATCCGCAGACCAAATCTGTGGATAAGGGCAAGCTGCCTGAGAAGTCCAGCGTTGGCGGGGAGCGACTTGCAGTTCTTGGGTATTTCGCACGGTATGAAACTGCGTTGGGTTAATGTTCTGCATCAGCCGAATCTTGCGATTCACCGTGCACGAGTGTTCTGAACTTCGTTAGGGAGGGTGCGAATAAGCACCCTCCACAACGAAACTGAAAAAATTAGTTTATTAAATTCAAATGCTTACAAAGGCGCATTTTTATGTTTGGTCACTTATTCGCACCTTCCCCAGGTGCTCACAATTGGCCTCCTTGACCGCTTTGAAACAGGCCAATCCATCGGATATCACCGCGCTACCACTGGCAATATGCCGTTTTGCCCAATCAGCAACGGACTTGGTTTTGAAACCATCGACCACCGTCATCCGCATCTTGATTGGATGTCCTTCCTTGTTCAGGGCCACTGCTGCCACAAACGGCGTCTTGCCTGCCGCGCCCCGACCCCGTTTGCCACCACGGCGCTCGCCACCCCAGTAGACATCATCGAGCTGAATGATGCCGCTGATGGGCTGCTTGTCATCGGACTCTTTCATGGCTTGCAGCAGCTTGTGCTTGAGCAT
>NZ_JBFODA010000002.1:0-17166 GCF_040908055.1 Aeromonas sp. R7-4 | reverse complement strand
GTCGTTTTTTGGAGCAAACAGCCTGCCATTTTTTCCGTATCGGGATTAAATTCTGTTTTGGTTGGTTAACATATTAACAACACCGGGTGGTGTGGTGGAAAAACAGAGTAAAAAACTGACGATATTTCATTCTGCGTTCGCTCTCATTTTGACCAAAATTCGTTTGCGCAAAAAGAAATGACCGCCTAGATTAGCCAAGATTGACAATTCACTGGCAGCTCTCGTTAAAACCAAGCCTTTATTCGGGAAATCTGCTACTGTTCCGCCTTTGATCTTCAGGAGACAGAGATGGCCACAATCAAGGATGTCGCCTCACGGGCAGGCGTATCCATCTCCACCGTCTCACATGTACTCAATCACACCCGTCGGGTCAGCGAAGACGCGACCCAGAAAGTGCTTGAGGCGGTGGCAGAACTCAACTACGCGCCCAATTCGGTGGCACGCAGCCTCAAGATAAATGCAACCAAGACCATCGGCATGCTGGTGACGACCAGCGCCAACCCCTTCTTCGCGGAAGTGGTGCAGGGGGTGGAAGCCTACTGCTTCGAGCAGGGCTACAGCCTGATCCTCTGCAATACGGAGAACCAGCCTCCCCGCCAGCAGCACTATCTGCGCATGCTGATGGAGAAGCGGGTCGACGGCCTGCTGGTGCTGGGAACCGATATCGATACCCAGTTCAGGGACATGCTGCGCATCCACAAGAACGTGCCGCAGGTGGTGCTGGACTGGGGCAACGAGTGCGACTTCGCCAACGTGATCAACGACAACGCCCGCATCGGTGCGCGGCTGGCCGTGCGCCATCTGCTGGAGCAGGGCCACACCGACATCGTCTGCATCACGGGGCACCTCGCCAAACCGACTACCCAGCAGCGGCTGGACGGGGTGCGCGATGCCCTGGCCGAGCAGGGCCTGACCCTGAAGGACGAGCAGATCTTCGAGGGAGACTACGAGAGCCAGAGCGGCTTCGATGCCATGCAGCGCATCCTGGCCCTCACCCCGCGGCCGACCGCGGTGTTCGCCTTCGACGACCCCATGGCCATAGGCGCCATCTGTGCCGCCTGGGAAGCCGGGGTCAAGGTGCCGGACGACATCTCCATGATCGGCTATGACGACGTGGAGATGGCGCGCTTCTCCAGCCCGCCGCTCACCACCATCCGCCACCCCAAGGCCGAACTCGGTCTGCTGGCGGTGCAGCAGCTGGTGAGCCGGATCCGCAACAAGGAGCTGGAAGTCGAGTCCATGACGGTGCAGCCGGAGCTTATCGTGCGCCGCTCGGTCAAGTCCCTGCGCTGACCTCAGAGTTTCGCAAGCGAAAGTCCTACGAAAGACCCCCTCCGATGTGAGGGGGTCTTTGTTTTTGGGCTGCTCGTATCTGGGGAGCTGTCAGGCCTTGAGGCCGAGCCGGCGGGCGAGCCGGTGCAGGTTGCCGCCGTCGAGCTCCAGCGCGCGGGCGGTGGCGGCCCAGTTGCCGTCATGGGCCGTCAGGGTCTGCTCGATGAGCTGGCGCTGGAACAGATCGGTGGCGGCGCGAAGGCCGAGGCCGGCAATGGCCGGGGAGGCGGGCTGGCTGACGGTGTCGGCGGGCAGGGATGAGCCCGTAGTCCCCAGGTTGAAGTGGTGGGGTTCCAGGGTCGGCGAGGGGCTGCCCTGTTCGGCCCGCGCCAGCACGGCGGCGCGGTGGATGGCGTGCTCCAGCTCGCGCACGTTGCCGGGCCAGTCGTGGCGCTCGAGCAGTTGCAGCGCCTGTGGCTGGATACGCAGCCGCTCCAGCCCCAGGCTGAGCCGGCAGCGCTCGCAAAAGTAACCGGCCAGCAGGGGGATGTCGCCTGGGCGTTCCCGCAGCGCCGGGGCCTGGATCGGGAACACGCTCAGCCGGTGGTAGAGATCGGCCCGGAACTGCCCCTCGACCACCGCCTGCTTCAGATCCCGGTTGGTTGCCGCCAGGATGCGCACGTTCACCTTGAGGGGGGTGTCGTCGCCGATCCTCTGCAGATCGCCGTATTGCAGCACCCGCAGCAGCTTGGCCTGCAGCGCCAGGGACAGCTCCCCTATCTCGTCGAGAAACAATGTGCCCTTGTCCGCCAGCTCGAACTTGCCCGCCCGGTTGTGGATGGCGCCGGTGAAGGCCCCCTTCACGTGGCCGAACAGCTCGCTCTCGGCCACGGATTCCGGCAGGGCGGCGCAGTTGAGGTAGACCAGGGGGGCATGGGCGCGGGGTGAGCCGCGATGCACCGCCTTGGCGATCAGCTCCTTGCCCACCCCTGTCTCCCCCAGGATCAGCACGTTCAGCTCCGAGTTCGCCACCACCTCCATCTCGTGGCGCAGCCGGGCCATGGCGGGGGAGTGACCTATCATCTCCGGCTGCTCAGGGCCGGGTCTGGTGCCGGGGATCAGGGGCTCGCTGCTCTGGCGGGCGAGGCGTTCCAGCAGCAGCGCATTGTCGAGGGCGGCGGCGGCCAGGGCGCCCACCAGCCGCAGCTCCTCGTCGCTGATGCCGTCGAACTGGGCCGGGTTCATGCCGTCTATGGTCAGGGCGCCGATCAGCGTCTGCTCCGAGAACAGCGGCAGGCCGACGCAGGCGTGCACCTTGAAGTCGTCGTGATCCGGCAGCAGGCCGTCATAGGGGTCGGGCAGGCTGCTGTCGGCGGGGAAGCGCACCACGTCGCCGGCGCGGGCGATGGCCTCGAGGCGCGGGTGATCCCTGAGGGCGAAGCGGCGACCCAGCACGTCCTGCATCAGGCCGTCGATGGCCAGCGGGATGAACTGGCCCCCCTCGTAGCGCAGCAGGGCCGAGGCATCCGAGTTCAACAGGCTGCGCACGCTCTGGATCAGGCGGTGGAAGCGGTCCTGATGGGAGATGCCGAGTTGCAGGTCGAGGGCGATGCGCGCCAGGCTGTCGGTCGAGATCACGAGAATTGTCCAAATGACAGTGTGTTTGTGTTTTTGACTATAAGTGGTGATTGTCTAAATGACAATTGCTGACTTTTGTTATCAATAAAAACAACAGGTTATATATTGGCACGTCCGCTGCAATAGCTGGTTCAGTTGAACATCCACTATTGCATCCGAGGAACTGCCTGATGAGCATTCACGTCAAGAACAACATTCACTGGGTCGGCCAACGGGACTGGGAGGTACGCGACTTCCACGGCACCGAGTACAAGACCCACAAGGGCACCAGCTACAACAGTTATCTCATCCGCGAAGGGAAGAACGTGCTGATCGACACCGTCGATCACAAGTTCAGCCGGGAGTTCGTGCAGAACCTGGCGGCCGAGATCGATCTCGCTGCCATCGACTACGTGGTGATCAACCACGCCGAGGAGGATCACGCCGGCGCTCTGACCGAGCTGATGGCCCGCATCCCCGGCACCCCCATCTACTGCACCCACAACGCCATCGACTCCATCACCGGGCACCATCATCACCCGGAGTGGAACTTCCACCCGGTCAAGACCGGTGACAGCCTGGACATCGGCAACGGCAAGCAGCTGGTATTCATCGAGACCCCCATGCTGCACTGGCCCGACAGCATGATGACCTACATGACCGAGGATGCGGTGCTCTTCTCCAACGACGCCTTCGGCCAGCACTACTGCGACGAGCACCTGTTCAACGACGAGGTGGATCAGAGCGAGCTGATGGAGCAGTGCCAGCGCTACTACGCCAACATCCTCACCCCCTTCAGCCCGCTGGTGACTGCCAAGATCAAGGAAGTGCTGGGCTTCAACCTGCCGGTGAGCATGGTGGCCACCTCCCACGGCATCGTCTGGCGCGAGGATCCCACCCAGATCATCCTCAAATACCTGGAGTGGGCGGATCAGTATCAGGAAGACCGTATCACCCTGTTCTACGACTCCATGTCCAACAATACCCGCATGATGGCCGATGCCATCGCCCAGGGCATCCACGAGGTGGACCCGGGCGTGGCGGTGAAGATCTTCAACGTGGCCCGCCACGACAAGAACGAGATCCTGACCCAGGTGTTCCGCTCCAAGGGCATTCTGGTGGGCTCCTCCACCATGAACAACGTCATGATGCCCAAGGTGGCGGGCATGCTCGAAGAGATCACCGGCCTGCGTTTTCGCAACAAGCGCGCCTCGGCCTTCGGCAGTTACGGCTGGACCGGTGGCGCGGTGGACCGGATCCAGACCCGATTGATGGACGCAGGCTTTGACATCAGCATCTCTCTCAAGGCCAAGTGGCGGCCGGATGGCTCGGCGCTGGCCGAATGCCGCGAGCATGGTCGCCAGCTCGCCCGTCAGTGGGCGTTGCACCCGCTGGACGCACCCCGCCCGATCACCACAACCCAGACAACCGTGACGCCCGTCCCCGCGATGCCTGCTGTTGAGCCGCAAGCCGCAGCGGCCGCCGCCGAATGGGATGACGACCAGGCCATGCTCTGCACGGTCTGCCAGTGGGTCTATGACCCGGCCCAGGGCGAGCCGGATCAGCTGGTGGCGCCGGGCACCCCCTGGGCCCAGGTGCCGGACAGTTTCCTCTGCCCCGGCTGCGGCATCGGCAAGGAGGTATTTGAACCCTGCGCCGTGGAGGCCTGTGTATGAGCGCAGCAACGCAGAGTGACGCCGGCATCAGCCGGGAGATAGTGGTGATCGGCAGCGGCTTCGCTGCCCAGCAACTGGTCAAGAGCCTGCGCAAGCTGGACGCCGAGCAGCCCATCCGCCTCATCACCGCCGACAGCGGCGACGAGTACAACAAGCCCGACTTGAGCCACGTGGTGAGTCGGGGCTGCCCTGCCGCAGCTATGACCCGTCAGAGCGGCAGCGATTTTGCCGAGCAGCAGCGCATCGCGCTGCTGCCCCACTGCCCGGTGCTGGGCATCGACCCTGCCCGGCGGTTGGTGCTGACCGAGCAGGGGGAATTCCCCTACGGCAAGCTGGTGCTGGCCACCGGGGCGAGCGCGGTGCGCCCCGATCTGCCGGGCAGCGAACACCTGGTCACCCTCAACAGCCAGCAGGAGTACGCCGCCATCGAGGCGCAACTGCGCCAGGCCCGCCGCATCCTGGTGCTGGGGGCGGGGCTCATCGGCTGCGAGCTGGCGATGGACATGGCGAGCGCAGGAAAAGAGGTGACGCTGGTGGATCTGGCCGACAGCCCCTTAAGCGCCCTGCTGCCCGCCGCCCTGACCGAGCCGCTGCAACAGGCCCTGCGCAGCCAGGGGGTCAGCCTGCAGTTCGGGACGGGTCTCGCCAGGATAGATGCCCAGCCGGGGGATGGCTGGCGCGTCACCCTGACCGATGGGCGCATCAGCGAGCAGGATCTGGTGATCGCCGCGATCGGCCTGCGGCCGAATCTGGCCCTGGCCCGTGGGGCCGGGCTGGCAGTGGAGCGCGGCATCCTGGTCGATGATCGGCTGCAGACCAGCGATCCCCACATCTTCGCCCTGGGGGATTGCGTGCAGTGGCAAGGTCAGCTGCTCCCCTTCCTGCAACCCATAGTGCTGGGGGCCAATGCGCTGGCGCGCACCCTGCTCGGCACACCGACCCCGCTGGCCCTGCCGCCCATGCTGGTGAAGGTGAAGACGCCGCGCTACCCGCTGCAACTGGCGGGTCGTACCCGGGGTGAAGATCTCGCCTGGCAGTGCCGCTGGAACAGCCACGGCATGGTGGCCGAGGCGCACGGCGAAGATGGCAAGCTGTGCGGCTTCGTGGTGGGGGGCGACCAGATGAGCGCCGCCTTCCCGCTGCTGCGTCAGCTGCCCCGTTGAACCATTAATAGCCGAAGGCCGGGCTGACCCGGCCACTCGAGGAGAACCGATATGGCCATGCAACTGATCCCGTCTCACTGGGTGGTACGCCGTTCCACCCCCTTTTTCACCCGCCAGAACGTGCCCCAGGCCCTGCTCACCCACCACAACACCGCGGCCGGGGTGTTCGGCCAGCTCTGCGTGATGGAGGGAACCGTCACCTATCACGGCTTTGCCGACGAACATGCCGAGGAGCCCGAGATTAGCCTGGTGATCCGGGCCGGGGAGTTTGCCACCAGCCCGCCCCAGTACTGGCACAGGATCGAGTTGTCGGAGGATGCCCGCTTCAACATCCACTTCTGGGCCGAGCAGGCCGAATCCGACCAGCCGCTGTTCAACAGCCGCAAGGCATAAGGTGCAACCATGGGGAGGGGCATTGGGCGCAAATGTCCCCCTCTACCCATGCAGATCAAAACAGTCAATTCAGATGTCCGTTATCCTTGCCGCCAGTGGTGGATGAGGCAGCGAGGGAAACATGAGCGTGATCGAAGCCGTGACCATGGCCGCCGGCCTGGCCTATCTGGTGCTGCTGGCGTGGCAGGCGCGATCGGGCTGGCAGTGGCGTCTTGCCCTCGGCCTGCTGCTCATGCTCTGGTTGCTGGCGGCGGACAGCCTGCTCTGGCTCGGCGTGGGGCTGGTGGCCGGCGCGCTTGCCCTCTGGCACCAGCGGCGGCCGCTGCCCGCCCTCGAGGCGCTCGACAGCCAGTGGCTGCGGGCGCGCACACGCCAGCTGCTGCTGCTCTGCTGGGGGCTGGTGACGCTGCAGTACGGCCTGCATGTCTGGCAGCTGGGGCAAGGGATGAGCCCCTGGCTGGTGCGCCCTGACGTGGTGGACGGCTTCCTGCCCATCGCCGGCGGGCTCGGGCTGCGGGCCTGGCTCGGACAGGGGCTGGTGGATCCGCACCATCCGGCGGCCACCGTGACTGTGCTGGTGCTCTCGCTGTCGGCCCTGCTGCTGGGGCGGGCGTTCTGCGCCTGGTTCTGCCCGCTCGGGCTGGTGGGCGAGTGGCTGCACGGCCTGCGCAGCCGATGGATAGCGGGGGAGTGGACGCCGCCGAGCTGGCTCGATGTGGTGTTGCGCGGCCAGAAGTTTCTGGTGCTCGCTTTCCTGCTGTTTATCGTGCTGATCGCGGTGCCAGGCGCCGCCCTGCCCGGCTACCTCGCCAGCCCCTACCATCAGGCGGCGGACATGAAGATGGGGGCCTTCTTCTTCAACCTGACCCCGATCTCGGGCCTCTGCCTTGGCTGGGTGCTGCTGCTCACCGCCACCTTCCGGCAGGGGTTCTGTCGCTACCTCTGCCCCTATGGCGCCTGGCTGGCCCTGCTGGGTCTATTGACGGTGCTGCGCATTCGCCGTGACCCGGCCCGTTGCCTGCGCAGCGCGGGCCACGACTGCGACAAGTGCAGCCGGGCCTGCCCGTCGCGCATCCAGGTACACCAGCTGATCGCGGTGCGCAGTCTCGAGTGCACCAGCTGTCTGAGCTGTGTGGCCGCCTGCCCCAGGCGGGCCGATGCGCTGCACTTGGGCGCGCAGGGGCGCAGGCTCGCCCCTCGCCAGTTGCTGGGGCTGCTCTGCCTGTTGCTGCTGGTGCTGCCGCTGCTCTCCTACGGCTTGCTGGATCTCTGGGTCAGCCAGACGCCGCTGGCGGAGCGCTATGATCTGCTGCAACGGCTGCCCTGGTTGAACCATTGAGCCACCAGTCGCCGCGTGCATCGGGGCGGGACAGTGCCCGCCCCGTTGCGACGGCGACCTGTATAAATTTCCCCCGGCAAATTGTTATCGCCATCCCAAATTGCTCATGTTGCAATTGATCATATGCAAGGGCTCACCATAATGGACCCTGTTAATTGGCGTTGTTAATTCCAACCAGATGAGCAACAACATGAATATCAAGGTCAGCTATCCCAAGTGGTTTACCCTGGACCATAAAATCGCGTTCTTCTTCCCGCTGTAATATCCCTGTGGTGCCGCTGCATTTCCAGAAATGCAATGCATCCGTCTGAATACCTAATCTGAAATAGTCTGCACCTGTCTTCGCTTGTTTATTTTGCGAGGCGATGTCGTGCACCCATTCTCAATATTTTCTGCCTGCCGGATATTCTATTTTCGGCGGGGGATGAGACACATTCTGAATATTTAACTCTGGGGTGTTTATATTATGGAAAACTTCAAGCATCTGCCCGAACCCTTCCGCATTCGTGTCATCGAGCCGGTCAAGCGCACCACCCGCGCCTACCGGGAGGAGGCCATCGTCCGGGCGGGCATGAACCCCTTCCTGCTGGACAGCGAGGACGTCTTCATCGATCTGCTGACCGACAGCGGCACCGGCGCCATCACCCAGGACATGCAGGCCGCCATGCTGCGCGGTGACGAGGCCTACAGCGGCAGCCGCAGCTACTATGCGCTGCAGCAAGCGGTGCAGGAGATCTTCGGTTACTCCCTCACCATCCCCACCCACCAGGGGCGCGGCGCCGAGCAGATCTACATCCCGGTGCTCATCAAGAAGCGGGAGCAGGAGAAGGGGCTGGATCGCAAGAAGATGGTGGCGCTCTCCAACTACTTCTTCGACACCACCCAGGGTCACACCCAGATCAACTGCTGCGTGGCGAAGAACGTCTACACCAGGGAGG
This sequence comes from Aeromonas sp. R7-4, assembly GCF_040908055.1. Classification (NCBI taxonomy): domain Bacteria; kingdom Pseudomonadati; phylum Pseudomonadota; class Gammaproteobacteria; order Aeromonadales; family Aeromonadaceae; genus Aeromonas; species Aeromonas sp. R7-4. The sequence continues at coordinate 8,768 of NZ_JBFODA010000002.1, read as the reverse complement.
CGTTCGACACCTCGGTCACCGCCGACTTCAAGGGCAACTTCGATCTGGTCAAGCTCGAGGAAGCCATCCTGGAGGCGGGCCCCGCCAACGTGCCCTACATCGTCAGCACCATCACCTGCAACTCCGCCGGCGGCCAGCCGGTCTCCATCGCCAACCTGAAGGCGGTGTACGCCATCGCCAGAAAGTACGACATCCCCGTCATCATGGACTCCGCCCGCTTCGCCGAGAACGCCTACTTCATCCAGCAGCGGGAACCCGGCTACGCGAACTGGACCATCGAGGAGATCACCAAGGAGTCCTACAAGTACGCGGACGGCCTCGCCATGTCCGCCAAGAAGGATGCCATGGTGCAGATGGGGGGTCTGCTCTGCTTCAAGGATGACAGCATGCTGGACGTCTACACCGAGTGCCGCACCCTGTGCGTGGTGCAGGAGGGCTTCCCGACCTACGGCGGCCTGGAGGGGGGCGCCATGGAGCGTCTCGCGGTGGGCCTGCGTGACGGCATGCGCCAGGACTGGCTGGCCTATCGCATCGGCCAGGTGCAGTACCTGGTGGACGGGCTGGAGGCCATCGGCGTGGTGTGCCAGCAGGCGGGGGGCCACGCGGCCTTCGTCGACGCGGGCAAGCTGCTGCCGCACATCCCGGCGGATCAGTTCCCGGCCCACGCCCTGGCGTGCGAGCTCTACAAGGTGGCCGGCATCCGGGCGGTGGAGATAGGCTCCCTGCTGCTGGGGCGCGACCCCGCCACCGGCAAGCAGCACCCCTGCCCGGCGGAGCTGCTGCGCCTCACCATACCGCGTGCCACCTATACCCAGACCCACATGGACTTCGTCATCGAGGCCTTCGGCGAGGTGAAGAAGAACGCCAAAAACGTGAAGGGGCTCGACTTTATTTACGAGCCGGCGGTGCTGCGCCACTTCACCGCCCGTCTGAAGGAGGTCGACAATAACAATCAAGCGGCCTGCACCAAAACTGAAAAATTAGTAGAAGCATAACGAGTCAGGGGCACAGATTATTCTGTGCCCTTTTTTTTCACAGCCTTGTGAATTTTCGGGAGTGACAACACATGACATCGAAACCGTCCGTCATCGGAGGGGCCTGCATCATTGCCAGCGTCTGTGTCGGCGCCGGCATGCTGGGGTTGCCGAGTGCAGGCGCCGGGGCCTGGACCACCTGGTCGTCGCTGGCCATTATTCTCACCATGGTCATCATGACGGTCTCCGGCTGGATGCTGCTGGAAGCCTTCAAACCCTATGCGCTGACTGCCTCCTTCAACTCGGTGACCAAGGATCTGCTCGGTCACAACATCAATGTCTTCAACAACCTGACCGTCTATTTCGTGGGCGGCATCCTGTTGTACGCCTATATCACCTCCTCGGGCCTGATCCTGAGCGGCCTGCTGGGCATCGGCAGCCAGCTTGCCTCCGTCCTGTTCGTGCTGGTGTTCTCCTGGTTCGTCTGGCATTCGACCCGGGCGGTGGATCGCATCTCTGTGGTACTGATCGTCTTTATGGTGCTGAGCTTCGTGTTCGGGGTCTCCGGCCTGGCCAGCAAGATCGACACCGCCATGCTGTTCAGCACTGTCGCCGAGGAGCTGGAGCAGGCCCCCTATGCCCTGGCCATGCTGCCGGTGGCGCTCACCTCCTTCGGCTACCACCATTCGGTGGCCTCGATGCGCGCCTACTACGGCGAGGAGCAGAAGGCGAAGCAGGCTATATTGGGCGGCACCCTGATCGCCCTGGCGCTCTACCTGCTGTGGCTGCTCAGCATCTTTGGCAATCTGCCCCGCAGCGCCTTCGGCCCCGTCATCGCCAAGGGGGGCGACGTGGACGTGCTGCTCGGGGCGCTGGCCTCGGTGATCGAGTCCAGACAGGTGTCCCAGGCCATCAACCTCTTCTCCATGGCGGCCATCCTCTCCTCCTTCATCGGGGTGGGGCTGGGGGTGTTCGACTATCTGGCGGATCTGTTCAAGTTCGACAACAGCCGCCAGGGCCGCACCAAGTCCTGGGCCGTGACCTTCCTGCCGCCCCTGGTGCTCTCCCTGCTGTTCCCGTTCGGCTTCGTGGTGGCCATCGGCTACGCCGGGGCGGCGGCGACCGTCTGGGCCTGCATCATTCCCGCCCTGCTGGCGAAGAAGTCCCGGGAGCTGGCCCCACAAGAGGCGGGCTTCAAGGCGCCCGGTGGCCAGCCCATGATCTTGGCGGTCATCGTCTTCGGGGTGCTCACCGCCATCTTCCATCTGATGGCCATGGCGGGCATGTTGCCCGTCTATACGGGGTGATCCGCCAGGGCGGGCATGCGGCCTCTCTATACGGGATGAGTGCGGCATAAAGCGGGGCTTGGCCCCATCACGTGAAACGGCGCCCTTGGGCGCCGTTTTGTTGTTTATGGCTGCGGCCGGGATCGGTGGCGCATCAGCAGGGCCAGCATGATCCCCATGGCGATCAGCACCGCCAGGGAGGAGGCGGCGAGGAGGGGGTCGACCCGCTCCGGTGGCAGCAGCCGGCCATAGAGCAGGTAGAGCCCCGCCGACATCACCAGCGCCCCCAGCTGGTGCAGGTAGAACTGCACGGACACCAGCCGCCCGCTCGGGTTGTCGAGCCACAGCCGGTGGCACAGGGCATAGATGAACGAGACCACGAAGCCGACCAGCATGATGTGGGCATGGGTCACGAACTGGCCGTGATCCTTGCTGGCGGCCATATGGATGCCCAGCACCATGCCGAGCAGGGCATAGCAGAGGGCGCTGATGACGAACTTCCTGTCCATGGGATGGCTCCTTGCCGTGAAAACCGGCTTGAGTATAGTCCCGCGCCCGCGGCAGGCGGGGCGCACGGGGAGTGACTCCAGGGGAATGGCGCCAACATTTGATACCCGGGGGTGAGCAGGGTAAAGTCACACCCCCAACATGGCGGCCCTGCTGCCATGTTGGGATCGGTAGCTGGCCTCAGCCACGTCTTGCCTCGCTGACGCAGCAGCAAGCGGCTGGGCACCGATAGCACAGATGATCGCGATCTTACGATGACAACCGGCGTAGCAGATGCAACGGTCCGCGGTCGCGACCAGATCAACAATCGTCTTTGGGGAAGTAAATGGAACATAAACCATCGTTGGTGGGCGGGGCATGCATCATTGCCGGCGTCTGTGTGGGGGCTGGCATGCTGGGCCTGCCGAGTGCGGGCGCGGGGGCCTGGAGCCTCTGGTCCATGCTCGCGGTGGCGCTGACCATGGTGGTGATGACGGTCTCCGGCTGGATGCTGCTCGAATCCTATCGTGGCTACCCCCTGCGCGTCTCCTTCGATACCGTGACCCGGGATCTGCTGGGGGAGAAGGTGAACGCCCTCAACAACCTCAGCGTCTACTTCGTCGGCGGCATCCTGCTCTACGCCTACATCACCTCGGCCGGCCTCATCATAGACGGCATGACGGGGATGGGCAGCCAGCTCTCCTCCATCCTCTTTACCCTAGTCTTCTCCCTGCTGGTGTGGCACTCCACCCGGGCGGTGGACCGCATCTCTGTGCTGCTGGTGATCCTGATGGGGCTGAGCTTCGCCTTCGGCATCTCGGGCCTGTCCATGAACGTCCGCCTGGATCTGCTGCTGGATCGGGTCGGCAGCGAGACACACTACGCCCCCTATGCCCTGGTGATGCTGCCGGTGGCGCTCACCTCCTTCGGCTATCACCATTCGGTGTCGTCCATGCGCGCCTATTACGGCGAGGAGAAGCGTGCCAGCCGCGCCATCCTGGGGGGCACCCTGATCGCGCTCGCGTTTTACCTCGTCTGGCTGGTGAGCGTCTTTGGCAACCTGCCGCGCAGCGAGTTCGGCCCGGTGATCGCAGAGGGGGGCAACGTGGACGCCCTGCTCAAGGCGCTGGGCTCGGTGATCGAATCCAGGGCGGTGGCGAGCGCCCTCAACGCCTTCTCCATGGCGGCCATCCTCTCCTCCTTCATCGGGGTGGGGCTGGGGGTGTTCGACTACCTGGCGGATCTGTTCAAGTTCGACAACAGCCGGGGCGGCCGCGCCAAGTCCTGGGCGGTGACCTTTGTGCCGCCCCTGGTGCTCTCCCTGCTGTTCCCGTTCGGCTTCCTGGTGGCCATCGGCTACGCCGGTGCCGTCGCAACCCTCTGGACCTGCATCATACCGCCGCTGCTGGCCTGGAAGGTGCGGGCGACTCAGGGCGACAAGGGCGAAGGCTTCCGCGCCCCCGGCGGGGTGCTGATGATCGCCCTGGTGATCGGTTTTGGCGTGCTGACCGCCGCCTTCCACCTGCTCAACATGGTCGAGCTGCTGCCCGCCTACAAGGGGTGATAGGCCCGCGATGCTGCGAGCAACGGCGCCTTCGGGCGCCGTTTTCTATGGTGTCGAGACGAAAGGGGCAAGAGGGCACAGGGACCGGCGACCCATGGTTATCCGGGAGGGGGCCTGGACAGCGTCAGGGCAAGCTTTCAGGGGTGGCCAGCATCAGGGGCCGCCAGCGCCTGCCTGGCCACCAGGGTCTGCTCCACATAGGGTCGCTGCGCCCCTTGAGCAGCTTGCCCATCCCCTGCTCCACGGTGGCGATGTCGAACAGCCTGCCCGGCGCGACCACCCTGGTCAGCATCTGCTCCGGCAGCTTGGCGTCGCGGCGAAACTCCACCCGATAGCCGGCCCTTTTGGTCCCACCGGCGAAGGGACCCGGAGGGGCTATAGTCAGACAGATGGCACCTGCGAGTCACTGCCTGCGGGCTGCCAGCTTTCGATCACCCCGTCCATCCACCAGACAGCTGCTGCCCGGCAGCACGGCCGCCATGGTAGTCAGGCCGTGCGTGATCCTGTTTTGCATCGTATTCACCCAACCGGGAGAGAGATGTTATGTGCAAACACCTATTGGCCCTGGGCGTGCTCGCGGCCATCACCCTGGCCACGCCGGTCCAGGCCGAAGAGCAGGCCGGCATGCCAGCCATGACAGACGAGGCGATGATCGCCAGCGCCATGGCGGCGGCCCCCGTCAAGGTCGGGGCCGGCGCCACCGTCGTCGCCATGGGGGCGGACGGCAAGATGCGCACCCTGCGCGAGGGCGGCAATGGCTTCACCTGCATGCCAGACAACCCGGCCACGCCGGGGCCGGATCCTATGTGCATGGACGCGGCGGCGATGGCCTGGGCCCATGCCTGGATCAACCACGAGATGCCGCCCAAGGGCAAGATTGGCTTCATGTACATGCTCAAGGGCGGCACCGATGCCAGCAACACCGACCCCTACGCGACCCAGCCCACCACCAGCAACAACTGGTTGCAGACCGGACCCCACGTGATGATCGTCGGGGCGGATGATGCCTTCTACGACATGTATCCGAAGGGTGCAGATCCGGATACCTCTGCCCCCTACATCATGTGGTCTGGCACCCCCTATCAGCATCTGATGGCACCAGTGGAGTAAGACGTTGTGTGCAGCTGGTCGGCGGCGTCGCGGCCGATCATCAAAAGGCGCCCGTCGGGCGCCTTTTGCATGGGGCTCGCTGGCGGTATGCCTGCGAGACGCGCCTGGGTGGCGGGCTCTCATTCCCGATAACGGGCCGAGGTAATGAACTGTCCGAAGGTTTCACACCAGACGATCACGGTGTCGTAGCGGGTGGGGTCGATGCCGGCGGGGAGCGGCACGATAAAGTTGTCGAAGGTCTTCACCGGCCCGACATGCACCATCCGATCCTTCAGGCGGGCAAAGTCCGCCTCGGTCTCGACGAAGGCGGGCGACAGATAGAGCTGGTAGTCGGGGCCCGGCGCCAGCCTGCCCATCAGGCTGATGGCGTCCGGCCCTATGCTCACCTTGCCTTCCCCCCAGTGCAGCCGATCGCTGTCCTGCCGTTCCCGTTTGAAGGTGCCCTGATAGGTCGCCTGCGCCTGACGGGCCGCGACCTGTTCACCGCTGGGGGCGGGCGGCGCGATCAGGATGGGCAGCAGATAGATGCCGGCGGCGAAGCCGGCAGCCCCCACCAGCAGATGGCTGGCCAGCAGCAGGGCCAGGGTCTTGCGTTGCATGGCTGTCTCGGTCGGTGATCAATGGATGGCCCAACATATCAGTGCCTGTCGCCCATGCCCATCCCGGGGGGGGCGTGAAAGGTGCTGATGTGAGGCTGCTCTCCCTCATCGCCCCTGCTGCAATGTCCGGAGAGTGGCAATCAGCCGGCCGGCGTGGTCGCGGGCGCGCGCCTCGACCAGCTCCTGGGTGTTGTAGATCCCCGGGATATAGACCATGCCGTGGCTCCAGATCGGCGGCTCGAAGACCATGCCGGTCAGGTAGGCCAGCTGCTCCAGGGGCTTGAGCAGCTCGGGGATGGCGAAGTGGTTGTACCCGAGCGTGCGGTAGGACTCCTGCGGCCCGCCCACGGTCAGGGAGAGCAGCAGCGGCTTGCCCTTGAGCTTGTCCCCCTCAGGCCCGTAGGCGAAGTTGAAGGTCATCACCTCGTCGATCCACTTCTTCAGCAGCGCCGGCACCGAGTACCAGTAGAAGGGGAACTGCAACACCAGGATGTCCGCGTCCAGCAGGGCCTGCTGCTCGGCCGCCACGTCGATGCGGCCATCGGGGTAGCGCTGGTCGAGGCGCCGCACCCGGACGTGGTCGACGGCCTCCTCGAGCTCGCCGAGGATGACCCGGTTGGTGAAAGAGTGAGACAGGTCGGGATGACCGGAAATGACCAGCACCTTGCTCATGATGCGTTCTCCTGTGAATGCCGTGATGGATGGATTGGCGCCACTATAAGGGGGAGAACTGTTTATTTTTAGACGGGATTGGGCAAAATGATTGTTAGCTATCAACTAACAATGGCGGCTGTCACCATGAAAGGATCCACCTTCCACTGCCTGATGATTTTCCACTGCATCGTGCAGGAGGGGTCGATCCGCGGCGCCGCCCGCCGGCTCGAGATGTCGGCCCCGACCGTGAGCCTGGCCCTCAAGCAGCTGGAGCAGACCCTGGGGCTGGCGCTGTTTCGGCGCACCACCCGCAGCATGGATCTGACCGAGGCGGGGCAACAGCTGCACGATCAGACCGGCCACGCCATGGCGACGCTCGACGGCGCCCTGGAGCGGGTCGGGCAGCATGGCCGCGCCCCCGCCGGCAAGGTGCGCGTGACCCTGCCCCGCTTCGTGTTCCAGAGCTTCCTGCAGCCGCTCTATGCCGGTTTCTGCCGCCAATACCCGGAGATCGAGCTGGAGCTGCACCTCTCGGACGCCACGGTCGACATCCTGCGGGAGGGGATAGATCTCGGCATTCGCTCAGGCGATCGGGTCGACGAGGGCATGGTGGCGCGGCCGCTGAGCGGCCCCCTGCGCGAGGCGCTGTTCGCCTCCCCCGACTACCTGGCCCGGCACGGCGAGCCGATGACGCCGGCGCAGCTCAGCGAACATCGGCTGATCCGCTACCGCTTCACCACCTCCAACCGCCTGTCAGCGCTGCGGCTGGCCCTCGACGACAACACGCCGGCCCCGGAGATGGGCACTGCGCTTATCGTCAACGATACCGACGCCATGATCGATGCCGCCAGGCAGGGGCTGGGCATCGGCAAGATGATCGAGCCGGTGGCAACCCCCCATCTCGCCGCCGGCACCCTGATGCCTGTGCTGGAGTCCTGGTGGGTGACCCACCCCGGCCTGCACCTCTACTACCGGCGGGAAAGCGCCCAGACCGGCCGGGTACGCGCCCTGATCGACTACCTGCTGGCCCATCGAATGCAACCATAAGCGGCAGCCTTCATCAGGCAGTGGTCTGCACCAGATACCATCACCCCATGCGGGGTCGACTGGCGCGGCATAATCGGACGAACGTGAGGCTGTTGTGCTGGTTGTTGCCGTGAAACAGGGGTTGCCAACGGGAGGGGAAATTAGGTTTGGCCGTGATGGAGGGAAAATCCAGTGACGCGAACGTCCGATTACGCCTGACGGCTAATCGAACCTACGGGCTGTCAGTTATGGTTGCAAAGGGTGACAGCCCTATCCTGGCCTAGGGGGATGCCCGGTCTAGATCTTTATCCTGTCCGCACGTGGAGCAAACTAGGACATCCATCTATTTCCGCATTGCCTGAACTGGCGATGGTCATGGCGGCTTTCCCCGGGTCTGACAGTGCAAGGAAGGTGTGGGGTGAGTGAGGTGCTAAAGCAGGGATTAGGTAGGTGTCCTAGCTTTCCTTGATACAAAAACCTTGCCCTTAAAGCTTCAGAAAAGATTTAGGTGGAGGTAGAGTAGAACGTTATGTGGCATTATAAGGTTATAGAAACCATATATTTATATTCTTAAGGGTGTTGTCATGAGTACACTGAAAACTAGTTTAGAAGAGTTACAGAGTCTTGCAAAAGAAAGAACAGTTAAAACGCAAACAATAGAATATGATCTAGAAACGTTAGTGAAAAAAATTAAAAGAGAAGTAATAAAACTCAATCCTGACTATCAGAGAAGGCATCGTTGGAGTAATGAGATTTCCTCTCGCCTTATTGAAAGTCTGATTCTTAACATCCCTATCCCATTTGTATACATTTCTCAGGATATTGATGTGGATGAGGAAATTGAGGATGGTCATGCTAGATACTCAGTTATTGATGGGCAGCAACGGTTAACGGCAATATTTGATTTTTTTGAAAATAAGTATCCATTAACTGGTTTGGAAGTTTTGGAAAAACTAAATGATTCATACTATAGAGTGTACAGATCTAGTTATCACCTGACACCGGCCTCAAACCGGTGTCTTGTTTACGCTACTTTAGTGCGCACTTTCTTCGGTATCAATTTCAGACC
>NZ_JBFODA010000019.1:0-25099 GCF_040908055.1 Aeromonas sp. R7-4 | reverse complement strand
CGCCGCTTCTCTTATGGGCGCGGGAGCACCCTCACGGTCAGGAGGGGGCGGACAGCGGAGTGAGGCAGCTCAATCGCCTCCCTGCCCTGAACCAGCCCTCCGGTGGATGAACGGGACAAGCCTGATGCCGGGCGGTGTTTCTGGGGAGCCGTCAGTACAGCCCCCCTACGCGCAGCAACCCCCTGAGCGCGCCGTTTCAGACGGATTGACAACCTGGTGGGCGGTGGCATGATGCGCTCGCCTCTTGCCTCTCCTCAGGGTTTTATCCATGACCACATACTCCCGGCCGGTGCTGCTCCTGCTCTGTGGCCTGCTGCTGCTGACCCTGGCCATCGCGGTGTTGAATACCCTGGTGCCGCTCTGGCTCGCCCATGCCCATCTGCCGACCTGGCAGGTAGGCATGGTCGGCTCCGCCTATTTCACCGGCAACCTGCTGGGGACCCTGCTGGCGGGGACGCTGATCGCCCATTGCGGGTTCAACCGCAGCTACTATCTGGCGTCCGCGATCTTCGCCGCTGGCTGCGTCGGCTTGGGGCTCACCCTGGGATTCTGGAGCTGGCTGGCATGGCGATTCGTCGCAGGGATCGGCTGCGCCATGATCTGGGTGGTGGTGGAGAGTGCGCTCATGTGCAGCGGCAACGCGCGCAACCGGGGGCGCCTGCTGGCCGCCTATATGATGGTCTATTACGTGGGCACAGTGCTCGGGCAACTGCTGGTCAGCAAGGTGCCGACGGTGCTGATGGCGGTGCTGCCCTGGGTGACCGCTCTGGTGCTGGCGGCCATCTTGCCCCTGCTGTTCACCCGCATCGTCAACGCCCCCGGCGGGCATCAGGCAACGACCCAGGTCTGGCCCATGCTGCGCCTGCGTCAGGCGCGTCTGGGGGTGAGCGGCTGCATCATCTCCGGCATCGTATTGGGATCGCTCTATGGCTTGATGCCGCTCTATCTGAACCACCAGGGGGTGAGCGATGCCGGTATTGGCTTCTGGATGGCGGTGCTGGTGAGTGCCGGCATCCTGGGGCAGTGGCCTGCCGGTCGCCTGGCGGATCGCTTCGGGCGCTTGCAGGTGCTGCGGGTACAGGTGCTGGTGGTCATCCTGGGCTCAGTGGCAATGCTCGGCAGTGCGGCCATGGGGCCGACGCTGTTCATCCTGGGGGCCGCGGGTTTTACCCTCTATCCGGTGGCCATGGCCTGGGCCTGCGAGCAGGTCGAGCAGCATCAGCTGGTGGCCATGAACCAGGCGCTGCTGCTGAGCTACACCATCGGCAGCCTGCTCGGCCCGACCCTGACCGCGCTCCTGATGCAGCACTGTTCGGATCAGCAGCTGTTCATGGTGATCGCCGGGGTCTCCCTCGTCTATCTGCTGATGCTGCTACGCAAGATGGGCGAACACCCGACGCCGATGGCCCATGCCTGAGACGGGCCTGTCCCGTGACCAAAGAGCGGTGCCATCTGTTGGCCGCTCTTGTCCACGAAGCGCGTGCCGGCCATCACTGTTGTGCCTTATATAAGGAAGAGGCGACCCCGGGGTCGCCTCTTGCATGTCCTGGGCCGGGGGGCGCCGCTCAATCGAAGCGGCGCCGCGCCTCCTCGAACAGGGAGAGGTGCAGCGGGATCAACTGTTGCCAGTCTCGCCGGTAACCGCCGCCCGGTACGGCGGCGATGGGCAGTCCGTGGCGAACGGCATAGTCAAAGACCATGGCATCGCGCTGGCGCACGCCGGCGTCGGTCAGGGAGAGGTAGCCGAGTTCGTCGTCCCGGTGCACATCCACCCCGGCCTGATAGAGGATGAGGTCGGGGGCGTGGAGCCTCAGCGCCAGGCTCAGCGCCTGGGCCAGGGTTTCGAGGTAGGCGTCGTCCCCCATGCCGCTTGGCAGGGCAAAATCCAGGTGGGAGGCTGGCTTGTGGCGTGGGAAGTTGTGCTCCCCGTGCAATGAGAGGGTGATGATGTCGCGGCTGCCTGCGCACAGCGTCGCACTGCCATCCCCCTGATGGACGTCGAGATCGACGATCAGCACCCGCTCGCAGCGTCCCTCGTCCAGGCAGGTCCGGGCCGCGATCACCAGATCGTTGAACAGGCAGAAACCGCTGCCAAAGTTCCGATGGGCGTGGTGGTAGCCGCCGGAGATCTGCAAGCCGCAACCCTGTTCGAGGGCGTGGCGGCTGGCGGCCAGGGTGGCGCCCACCGAGCGCAGGGTGCGTTCGATCAGCAGGGGTGACCAGGGAAAGCCGAGCCGACGGATGGCGGCTTGGTCGAGGCGCCCCTGGAGGGCGGCATCCACGTAGTCGGCATCATGAACCCGCGCTATCTGATCGCGGCTCGCGGGCGGGGCCTCTGCCAGCGGATAGCCGAGGTCGCCGAGTCGTTCAAACAGCGCCTGGTATTTGGCCAGGGGAAAGCGGTGGCGCTCGGGCAGCACCAGGGCGGAGTAGTGGGGGTGATAGAAGATGCGCAGTGACATGCAGCGTCGGCCGGAACGGATAAGAAAAAGGGGAGCCAGGCTCCCCTTCATACAGGCGTGCGAGGCGCCATTACTGCTGCTGGATCACCCAGATCTGGAAGGCCTTGCGGGTCTCCGCATCGGCCTTGTTGTACCAGCTCTGCAGCTGGGTCAGGGCTTCCGGATTGCTCTGGGCCTTGCTCGGGGCCACTTCGACCGGTGCGCTGGCGGCAGCCATGACGGCGGCACTGGAGACGGCGACCGTCTTGGGCTGGTTGAAGGCCTTGCCCATCTTGATCAGCTCCTGCTGATAGTCGCGGGTCAGCTGGAAGCCGCCCACTTTCGGCATGACGAACTGCTCGGTCTCGACGGCCTGGCCGCTGACCTTGTCCTTGAGGACGACTTTTTGCTCCTTGATAAAGGCCTTGGCTTCGTCTTCGTTGCGGGGCTTCTTGTAGTCCAGCACCAGGGTCTGGTTGTCACCGGCGGTGAAGTTGATCACCAGGGGCTCGGCGGTCACCAGCTTGATCTCGCTGCGATTGGAGTAGTTGCCCTCGAAGGCCACCACCACCTGGTGCTTGCCGGCGCTGATGGGGAAGCTGCTGGTCTTGTCGAGCAGCTTGGGGTTGATGGACTCGCCATCGATGAGCTGCACCACGTAGGGATTGGTTATTTCCAGTTGGCTATCAGCCAGGGCGCTACCTGCCCACAACAGACCAGCCAGGGCCGGCACCAGAACAGTCAGTTTCATTTCATCTCCTTGAACAGTCAGGCGATTGCCCACTGAAAAATAGGGGCTCATTTTTACAGGTTTGCCCTGGAGCGGCAATAGCCGTTTATGACACCGTCCGCCGTGAGGGGGAGGGAATCCTTTGCTAGCGAGAGGGTGGACAGCCGCTTTGCTCTCTCTTGCTCTTGCTTCCCGGGATCCCCGCTCGGTTCGTCGGCCAGCGAGCCCCGAACCTTACTCGATGCGCCGGGTGAAGGGGGGCAGGGCGTCCAGCAGTCCCTTGCCGTAGCGTTTGGTCAGCAGGCGGCGGTCGAGTATGGTCACCCGGCCCCGGTCCGCCTCTTTGCGGATGAGGCGGCCACAGGCCTGGATAAGCTTTCGGGAGGCTTCAGGCACCGTCAGTTGCAGGAAGGGATTGCCGCCGCGCTGCTCTATCCACTCGGCGGTCGCCTCCTCCACGGGGGAATTCGGCACCGCGAAAGGCAGCTTGGTGATCACCAGGTTGGTGAGGTAGTGGCCGGGCAGATCCAGCCCCTCGGAGAAGCTGCCAGTGCCGAACAGGATGCTGGCCTGGCCTCCGTCGCACTTCTGCTTGTGCAGGGTGAGCAGGGCGCTGCGGGACGCCTCCCCCTGCACCAGCAGCGACATGCCCTTGGCCCGCAGTCCCACCGCCACCTCGTTCATCTGCCGGTAGGAGGAGAAAAGCACCAGGCTCGCCTCCTTGCCGGCCAGCAGGCGGGGCAGAGTGTCGATCAGTTCCTGGGTGAAGGCGGGGGCGCTGGGCTCATGGACCATGCTGGGCAGGTAGAGTTCGGCCTTGTGATAGTCGAAGGGGGAGCGTAGCCGCAGATAGCGGGTGCCGTCGTGTTCTTTCAGCCCTACCTGATGGCGAAAATAATTGAAGGAGGAGAGGGCGGTGAGGGTGGCCGAGACCAGCACGGCGCCAAGGCACCTGGACCAGAGCCACTCCTCCAGCAGATAGCCCACCTCGATGGGGGAGGCGTGCAGCCAGATGTCCCCATCCTCGCTCCTGGCCATCCAGCGGGCGAGGGGCGTCTTGCCGGTGGGCACATGGCGGCTCAGCATCTCCCACAGCGCGCAGAAGCTCTCCAGCCGTTGCAGATGAAAACCGCTCTCCGCCAGCAGGGGCTCGGCTTCCTTGCGACGGATTTCGCCGTCTTTCAGGGCCTCACCGATGGCGCCCTGCATCCTGTCCAGCGCCCGCAGCGCCTTCTTGCTCGCCTCTTTCAGGTTCTCCGCCAGCATGGGCAGGGGGTCGGGCAGGACGCCGTCGGCAAACCTGTGGTGTTGCTCGCTACCAAACAGGTGCTCGTGGCTGGCGAGCCACTGCTCCAGCACCTTGAGATCCGGCTGCAGGGAGGCGAGGGCATCCTGCAGTTTCAGCTGGGGGTCGAGCAGGCTCTCCTTGTTCAGCGTCCTGGCCAGCTTGCCCGCACTCTGCGCCAGTTTCTCCAGCCAGCGGCGGGATCCCTTGATGCTGGCGCTGGCGGCGCCGTGGTCGCGGGCTATGGTGGGCAGGTGGTGGGCTTCGTCCAGCACATAGATGCACTCGTCCGGCGGCGGCAGAATGATGCCGCCCCCCATGGTGAGGTCGGAGAGCAGCAGGGCATGGTTGACCACCAGCACGTCGGCGGCATCCATGTCGTTTCTTGCCCGGTGGAAGGGGCAGTGCTGGTGGTGGCTGAGCGCCTTGTTGCAGGTGTGGCGATCGGCGGCGATGGGATCCCAGCAGGTGTCCGGGATGGGTTTGGGCCAGTTGTCCCGATCGCCGTCCCACTTGCCCTCGGTATAGGCCTGCCACAGAGCCTGGTAGCACGCCTTGTCGGCATCCGACGGCTTGTGTTTGTTCAGGGCGCCAAAGTCGAGCTCGAAGTTGGCCATGTCGCTGCCCTGGGCGGCCTGTTCCAGCAGATGCTCACAGCAGTAGCGCTGGCGGCCCTTGACCAGCATGAAGCGAAACGGCAGCTCGCTGTGGCGATGGTAGAACGGCAGGTCCTTGTGGATCAGCTGCTCCTGCAGGGCGACGGTGGCGGTGGAGATCACCAGCTTCTTCTGGGTCAGTCGTGCCACCGGGATGGCGCCCTGGGCATAGGAGAGGGACTTGCCGATGCCGGTGCCCGCCTCGGCCACCAGGATGCGGCGGCTTTTGTCATATTCACCGGTGAGCGTCTTGGCGATCTCGGCCACCAGAAAATTCTGCTCCTTGCGCGGCACAAAACCGGGTAAACCATCGGCAATCTGGCGATAGGTATTGCGGATGGTGGCTTTGAGACGAGTCGATAGCATAAAGGCGGTGTAACCCTGTGGGAGGTGAATCAGCACAGGATACCCGCAAGAGGTGACTCGGGTCGAGGCAAGGGGGAAGCAGCCGTCATGGAAGGGGGGCCGCACTTATGTCACGGGGTGGATGGCGCGTGCAATAAATCACCAAAAAAGCGTGATTCAGGCAGAGAGTATCGCTGTAAACGTTTTCCCTGGTGGCGCAAACATTGTGGGATTCAGCTCACAATTTTTCCCCTATGACTATGGTTTTCATAAAAAGTTCCAAGTTTTTTCATTGCGGATCGGAAAACCCGGTGATAGTCTCGGCGGCATAGTGATGCAAAGAACATCGCTAACACAGGGAATAACAAGGACTTAGTGTTTAATTACAGTAGGCATTGGAAACAACTATGAAAAAGACAATTCTGGCTATTGCTATCCCGGCTCTGTTCGCATCCGCAGCCAACGCTGCTGTCGTTTACGACAAAGACGGCACCTCCTTTGATATCTATGGCCGTGTTCAGGCTAACATGTATGCAGAGCACGACGACACCGACGCTGAACTGGTTGGTTCCTCCCGTCTGGGCTGGTCCGGCAAAGTCGCTCTGAACAACACTTGGTCCGGTATTGCCAAGACCGAATGGCAAGTCTCTGCTGAGAACTCCGCCAACAAGTTCGACTCCCGTCACATCTACGTCGGTTTCGACGGTACCCAGTACGGCAAGATCATCTTCGGCCAAACCGACACCGCGTTCTACGACGTGCTGGAGCCGACCGATATCTTCAACGAATGGGGTGACGTAGGTAACTTCTACGACGGTCGTCAAGAAGGCCAGATCATCTACTCCAACACCTTCGGTGGCTTCAAGGGCAAGCTGTCCTACCAGACCAACGATGACAAGGCCGTCAAGGTTACTGACATCGGTCAAGGCATCAAAGAAGACGCCATCTATGGTCCGAACGCCAAGCGCAACTACGGCTACGCCGCTGCTGCCGGTTACGACTTTGACTTCGGTCTGGGCCTGAACGCCGGTTACGCTTACTCCGACCTGGAAAGCACTGCTTCCAGCGCTTCCGGCGACAAGAAAGAGTGGGCCCTGGGCGCACACTACGCCATCAACGGCTTCTACTTCGCTGGTATGTACACTCAGGGTGACCTGAGCTATGACAACACCACTCAAGGCAGCAACAAGGATAAGGGCCGTGGCTACGAGCTGGCTGCTTCCTACAACGTAGACGCCTGGACCTTCCTGGCTGGCTACAACTTCGCCGAAGGCAAGGTACTGTCCAACTCTGCCGGTTCTTCCTACGAAGACATCGTTGACGAAACCCTGCTGGGTGTTCAGTACAACTTCACTTCCAAGTTCAAGGCATACACTGAGTACAAGATTCAGGGTATCAACGACAAGGACGACGAGTTCACTGTTGCCCTGCAATACAACTTCTAATCCAGTCTTAATCCGGATTTAGTTGATAAACGGCCAAGCTTGCTTGGCCGTTTTGTTTTATTCGCCTTTCACCTCCTTCGCTTCCTCTTGACGTCTGGTGCTGCGCCAGGTCACGTTGTCTTCCTTGCCCCCTTGGCTCTCTTCTCGTAAATCGCTAGATTATTCAGTTTGTTGAAACAGGGCTGGCCGACAGGGAAGGATACCTTTTGATCGATTTCACCCACCCCGAGTGGCGCGCGCTGGCGCAGCAGTTGTTGAGCGGGGCCCCCCAGGTTATCCGCGGTCGCCAGTGGCAGCCCCTTGTCGGCATGCTGAGGGACAATCAGCTGCTACTCACCCTCGGCAACCATCGCTATGAGCTGACCCCGGCCGGACGGCGCTATCTGACCCGCGAGCTGATGCTGGCGGAGATAGCGTGCGCCCCCCCGGAGCCGGAGGAGTGGCTGCAGTCCCACGGCTGGCAGTTGGGGGAGAAGGTCAACGATCGGGTGCTGGCGGCTCTCTATCGCAAGGGGGAGGCGAGTTTCAGCCCCATCGAACAGATCGACTTCGAAGACAAGGGGATCCGGTTGTGCCGCGATCTGCCGCTTCGCCTGCGCTCTGCACGCCCGTTCAGTCTCTTCTTCAGTGGCGGCACCCTGCTCGATGCCACCCCCTGGCTCCAGACCCTGGGGGAGGTGGCGCTGCCGGCCCGCACCCTGACGGGGCTTGGCAAGATCCTCTGGGGGGAGGGGGAGATCCTGCGGGTGATCAGCACGGATTGCGTCGGCGCCTTTGCCGAACTGCGCCTGCCCGCCGACGCCCTGCTGGTCTGGCATCCCGCCGAGGATCCCGGCGCCCTGCAACCCCTGATTGCCGCCTTGCCTCCCCATACGCTCTGGAGTCACCTCACCGCCCTGGATCCGACCGGCGTCGACAGGGTGCTGATGCTGGCCCAGCGGCTGGGGCGCCCGGCGAGGTGGTGGCTGCCGCGGGATCTTGTGCCCATCAAGGCGGCCTACGGTGCGCCTCTGCAGGACAGCCGCCCGTGGGAGCCGAGCCGTCTCCCTCGCCCGCTGCTGGCGCTGTGCGCCGATCTGGTGGAGTCCAACCAGGGGCTCTCGGCCGAGGTGTGCGCCCTGGCGCCAGATTGGCACGCCGTTGGCTGACGGGCTGCCAACGGCATCGAGAAAGCGGTTTTCCCCTCTGGAAGGCGGTGGTATAAAGAGTTGACGGAGCGCTCGCCAGACGGGCGCTTTTGTTTGCCAACCTACTTTGCCAGCCAACGAACTCAACGGAATACAGGGAATACCATGTTTGAAAAGGTTGTTGCCGCCCCAGCGGATCCGATCCTGGGCCTGACCGAGGCCTTCCGTGCCGACTCTCGCAGCCACAAGATCAACCTGGGGGTCGGGATCTACAAGGACGAGACCGGTGCCACTCCTATCCTTCATTGCGTCAAGAAAGCCGAACAGAAGCTCTTGACCGACGAGAAGACCAAGAACTATCTCGGTATCGAAGGCAATATCGAATACGGCCGCATCGTGCAGCAGCTGCTGTTCGGCCGTGACTCGGCGCTGGTGACCAGCGGTCGCGCCAAGACGGCGCAGGCGCCGGGTGGTACCGGTGCCCTGCGCATCGCCGCCGAGTTCGTGGTGCGCAACGGCCTGGCCAAGACCATCTGGATCTCCGATCCCACCTGGGCCAACCACGTCAGCGTGTTCCAGGCGGCCGGTCTGACCGTCAAGTGGTACAAGTACTACGATGCCGCGACCAAGGGGCTCGACTTTGCGGCCATGCAGGCGGCACTCTCCGAGGCCCAGGCAGGCGATCTCGTGCTGCTGCACGGCTGCTGCCACAATCCGACCGGCATAGACCCCACCAGCGATCAGTGGCGCGCCCTGGCCGAGCAGAGCGCCGCCGCCGGCTGGCTGCCGCTGTTTGACTTCGCCTATCAGGGCTTTGCCCGGGGTATCGAGGAAGATGCCGAAGGCCTGCGCATCTTCGCCGAGTGCCACGACGAGCTGCTGGTGGCGAGCTCCTTCTCCAAGAACTTCGGCCTCTACAACGAGCGGGTCGGTGCCTTTACCCTGGTCTGCGCGACCAAGGACGTTGCCGACGTCGCCTTCACCCAGGTGAAGACCGTCATCCGTGCCAACTACTCCAACCCGCCGTCCCACGGCGCCGCCGTCGTCACCGCCGTGGTGAGCGATCCGGCCCTCTATGCCGAGTGGGTGGAAGAAGTGGCCGCCATGCGGGTGCGCATTCGCGAGATGCGCGAGCTGCTGGTGGCGAAGCTGGCGGAACGCGGCGTGAGCCAGGACTTCGGTTTCATCCGCGAGCAGAACGGCATGTTCTCCTTCTCCGGCCTCTCCAAGGATCAGGTGGAGCGCCTCAAGAGCGAGTTCGCCATCTACATCGTCGGCTCCGGCCGGATCAGCGTGGCCGGGATCACCCGAGCCAACATAGATCCGCTCTGCGACGCCATTGCCAAGGTGTTGTAAAGGAGGCGAAAAGGCTGCGGATTGCATCACCCGCGTCAATATATAGCTCCGCTATAGATCCGCTCTGCGACGCCATCGCCAGGGTGCGGTAAGCGAGCCATGGGTATCCGTTCAATCAAAAGCCCGCCGGGGAGACTCGGCGGGCTTTTTCGTTCCTGCGGTTTTTACCTCAGCGGCGACGCTTGCCGCCCCCCAGCAGGGAGCCGAGCACCCCCCGTACCAGCTGCCGCCCCACCTCGTTGCCCAGGGTGCGGGCTACGCTCTTGGCGGCGGTCTGCACCACGCCGTCGTGCTGGCCACCGCGCGGGCCGGTGCGACCGAACAGGATGCCGTTGAGGGCATCGAGCAGACCGCCTTCCCCGTTGGATGGCTGCTCGCTGCCTTGCTCGCTTGTGGGGGTCACCTTGCCCCCATTGAGCCGCTCGAAGGCGGACTCCCTATCTTCCGGCGTCTCGTAGCGGTCGTAGAGCAATGAGCCCTGGATCAGGGCTTGCCGTTCGGGGTCGCTCAGGGGACCGATGCGGCTGGCAGGGGGGGCGATGAAGGCGCGCTCCACCACGCCGGGGCGCCCCTTCTCGTCGAGCAGGGAGACCAGGGCTTCCCCGACCCCCAGCTCGGTGATGACGCCGGCGGCATCGAAGGCCGGGTTGGCGCGCAGGGTGTTGGCGGCGATGCGCACCGCCTTCTGATCGCTCGGGGTAAAGGCGCGCAGGGCGTGCTGGATCCGGTTGCCGAGCTGCCCCAGCACGTTGTCGGGGATGTCGGCCGGGCTCTGGGTCACGAAGTAGACACCCACCCCTTTCGAGCGGATGAGCCGCACCACCAGCTCTATCTTCTCCAGCAGCGCCTTGGGCGCGTCGTTGAACAGGAGGTGCGCCTCGTCGAAGAAGAAGACCAGCACGGGGTTCTCCGGATCCCCCACCTCGGGCAACTGTTCGAACAGCTCGGAGAGCAGCCAGAGCAGGAAGCAGGCATAGAGCCGGCTGGACTGGGTCAGCTTGCTCGCGGCTAGCACGTTGATATGGCCGTGACCGGCCTCGTCGGTCTGCAGCAGGTCCTGAATGTCCAGCATGGGCTCGCCGAAGAAGTGATCGCCCCCCGCGCTCTCCAGGGTGAGCAGGTTGCGCAGGATGGCGCCGATGGAGGCGGTGGACACGTTGCCGTAGCGGGTGGTGAGGGTCTTGGCGTTGTCCCCCGCGAACTGCACCATGGCGCGCAGGTCTTTCAGATCGAGCAGCAGCAACCCCTCGTCGTCCGCCACCTTAAACACCAGCTCCAGCACGCCGCTCTGGGTGTCGTTGAGGCCGAGCAGGCGGGCGAGCAGCAGGGGCCCCATGTCGGAGACGGTGGCCCGCACCGGATGGCCTTGCAGGGCAAAGAGATCCCAGAACAGGGTGGGGCTGGCGGCAAAGGCGGGGGCGGGGATGCCGAGCTGGGCCAGGCGGGCGTCCAGCTTGGGGGATGGCATGCCGGCGGCGCCCAGGCCGCTCAGATCCCCTTTCACGTCCGCCAGAAAGACGGGAACCCCGAGGCGGGAAAAGCCCTCCGCCAGCACCTGCAGGGTGACCGTCTTGCCGGTTCCGGTGGCGCCCGTGATGAGGCCGTGACGATTGGCCATGGCGGGCAGCAGGGAGAGGGGGTGGCCATTGGCATGGGCCAGCGTGAGCGGTTCGGCCATGGGGGGCTCCTTGTCTCGCATGAGGGACGAAAAACAACGGGTTACAAGGAGTGTGGTGGCAGAGCCAAACGATGGCAAGCCGCGCCCGGTGGACGCGGCGTGACGGCGGGGGACCCTCAGGAGGCGCGGATCCGTCTGCCCAGTTGCAGTGTCAGCAGGGTGAGCAGGGCGCCTGTGGTGGCGGTCAATATCGCCAGCAGCAGGCTGCCCAGCAGGAAGGGGGGCACCAGGGTGGCGGCCTCGTGCTCCAGCCAGTGCAGGGACCAGGTGAGGTGAAAGGGCTCCGGCGTCTCGTGCAGCACCAGGCAGCCGGTGCGATAGGCATAGAGGTACATGAAGGGGAGCGTCAGCGGGTTGTTGAACCAGACCGCCAGCAGGGCCAGCGGCAGGTTGAGGCCAAACGCCAGCGCCAGGGCGACGGCCACCAGGGAGTGCATGGGCACCGGGATCCAACTGGCGAAGAGACCGGCCGCCACGGCGCCGCAGAGGGCCCGGGGGGTGCTCTGCCAGAGGGCGGGGGTCAGCAGGCGCTCCCCAAACAGGGCGAACCACTTCTGCCGGCGCAGGGTGTCCGGGTCCATCTTGAAGCGGGCGAACCAACGGCTCAGCATGCGCGTACCACCTTGCGTCTGTGCCACTGACGAACGGTGCTGATGCGCCAGCAGGTGCGAATGAGGGTGTAGCCGATCAGCGAGCTCAACAGGGCGAGCACCAGGGAGCCCAGCAAGAGCGGCGGGGCCACTGTCTCGAACACCGACACCAGCCAGGCCCAGGTGAACTCGATCTCGATGTGCCGGGAAGGTTGCCCCAGCAACTGGCAGCCGGTCAGATAGGCACCATAGAACATGGGCGGCATGGTGAAGGGGTTGGAGAGCCAGACCAGGGCCACGGAGAGGGGCAGGTTGACCCGGCAGGCGATGGCGCCGCCGGCCGCCAGCAACATCTGGCAGGGGAGGGGGATCCAGGCCATGAAGAGGCCGACCGCACAGGCGCCTGCGGCGGAGCGCCGGTTGAGATGCCACAGGTTGGCATCGAGCAGCAGCCTGCCGAACAGCCGCAGGTGCTTGTGCTCCTTGAGCTTGTCCTGGTCGGGCAACCAGCGTTTTATGATTCGTTTGGGCATGTTTTAAACCTTGCTAGATACTTGCTCCATGGATCTGCGTCTGCTGTCGTTTGCCCTGGGGGCAAGCTCCTCACTGCTCTGGCCATGGCTGCCTTCATGGGAATGGGGGGGCCTGGCGCTGCTGCTCGCGCTTCCCCTCGCCGGTTGTCGCTGCTGGCGGCTGCTGTTTCTGCTGCTCGGCATCCTCTGGATGCAGGGGAATATGCACCACCGGCTGGCCTGGCTGGATCAGCTGGGCAAAAAAACGAGCCACATCATAACCGCACAAGTGCAAAGTACGGAGCCCTCTGGCGATAAAGATCAGGATAAATTCGTGCGCCTGCTGCTGCGCCTCGAGACCCTGGACGATCGCCCCCTTGCCCCGTCGCCCCTGGTGCGGGTCAATGCCTACCAGGCGCTGCCGCCGCTGCCTGCCGGCAGTCGCGTCACCCTGGCGACCTCCCTCAAGCCTGCCCATGGTCTGGCCAACGAGGCGGGGATGGACGGGCGGCGCCTGCTGCTCGGCAAGGGGATCACCGCCACCGGCAACCTGCGGCGGGTCATCGCTCTGGATGCCGTCCCCCCGGGCTTGCGCGAACGCTGGCTGGCAACGGCAAGCCGCGCCTGGGAGGGGCTGGCGCAGGCTCCCCTGCTGGCGGCGCTCACCTTCGGGGAGCAGGGGGGGATCACGGACGCCCAGTGGGAGCTCTTTCGCGGCAGCGGCCTGACCCACATCATCGCCATCTCCGGCCAGCATATCGCCCTGGTGGCGGTGCTCGGCTGGTGGCTTGGCCGGCTGTTCGGGCTGCGCGGGGCCATCGGCGTGTCGCTCCTGTTCGCGGCCACCTACAGCTGGCTGGCGGGTTTTGCGGTGGCCACCGAGCGGGCCCTCATCATGGTGCTGGTGTGGAGCCTGCTGCGCTGGCTGAAACGGGACTGGCCCAGCCACCGCATCTGGCTGTGGGCTTTCGTGGTATTGATCCTGTGGGACCCCTTCGCCCTCTACTCGGCGGGGTTCTGGCTCTCCTTTATGGCGGTGGCCCTGCTGTTGCTGGCGAGCCTGCTGCACGCACGTCCCGGCCTGGTGCGGCTGCAACTCTTGCTGCTGCTCGGGTTGCTGCCATTGCAACTGCTGCTGTTCGAGGGCATGGCGCCCCTGGCGCTCCTGCTCAACCTGCTGGCGTTGCCGCTGTTCTGCCTCGGCATCATTCCGCTGGCGCTCATCGGCGTGCTGGTGGCCCCGATCGCCAGCCCCCTGGCCCATGGCCTGTTCTGGCTGTCCGATCTGGGGCTGGAGTGGGTGCTCCGGGGGCTGGGATGGCTGGCTGACCACCTGCAGCTCTGGTGGCCTGTCCCCGGCGGGCTGATGCCTGCCAGCGTCCTGCTGATCCTGCTGTGGGGGACCTGGCATCTGCCGGGGGGCCGCTTCCTTCTGCTCCCTGTGGTGGCGGCCCTGCTGCTGGCCGTCTGGTCCAGGCCCACCCCCTGGCAGGTGCGGGTGCTGGACGTGGGACAGGGGCTATCGGTACTTATCACCCGGGGGGAGCGAGCCATCCTGTTCGATACGGGGGATCGCTACCCCGGGGGCTACAACATGGCGGATGCGGCCATCCTGCCCCTGCTCAGCCGGCTCGGCGTCAGGGTGCTCGATACCCTGATCATCAGCCACAGGGACAGGGATCACGCGGGCAACCGGCAGGCGGTGCTGCAGAATATGCCGGTGCGCCGCGAGCTCTCCTCCTTCCCGTTTGCGCCGAGCACCCAGGCCTGTCGTCGTGGCCAGCAGTGGCGCTGGCAGGGGCTGGATCTTAGGGTGCTCTGGCCCCCGGGGCCCGGGGCGGGGCGCAACAACGACAGCTGCGTCCTGCAGTTGAGTGACGGGCGCCATCGGCTGCTGCTCAGCGGTGACATCGAACAGCAGGCGGAACGGCGCCTGCTGGCCCTGGAAAGCGAGGAGGGCGGGGGAGAGGGGCTGGCCAGCACCCTGCTGGTGAGCCCTCACCACGGCAGCCGCACCTCCTCGACCCCGGCTTTTGTCGCCGCCGTGCAGCCGGCCTTAGTGGTGCACAGCGCGGGCTTCATGAACCAGTGGGGCTTTCCTCGCCCCGAGGTGGTGGCGCGTTACCAGGGGGCGCGGCAGTGGGTGACCGGCGAGGATGGCGCCATCCTGATCGAGCCGGTGGACGCGGGGCTCAGGATCCGGGCCGAGCGGGAGCAGGGTCCCTGGTACAGGCGCGGCGGAGCCTGGTGGCGACCCCAGGCATGGCGGGAGGAGTGAGCGGCCGGCAAGCCGCCCCTTGCCAGGAGGCCCCCCTTTGTGACCCGGGTTCGGCCCATCGCGCCGGCGGCGCTTGGTGAAGCTTCAAGGTTTGGCTAGAATAGCCCGTCATTTCCCTTATTAACGGCTATTCATGCAACAAGAAACCTCACAAGAGAGCTGGACCGTCTTCAAGCGCCTGCTCGGTTATGTCCGGGATCGCAAGCTGGGACTGGTTGGCGGCATCATCGGCATGCTGGGTTATGCGGCCGTGGATACCACCTTCGTCTACTCCATCAAGCCGCTCATCGATCAGGGGCTCAACGGCAACGACAGCAGCGTGCTGAAGTGGATGCCCTTCTTCGTGCTCGGCATCGTGGCCCTGCGCGGCTGCGCCGCCTTCCTCTCCAACTACTGCATGGCCTGGGTCGGCAACCACGTGGTGATGCGCCTGCAGCAGCAGGTGTTCAGCCACCTGATGGCGATGCCCATGAGCTTCTTCGATCGTCAGAACACCGGCAACCTGCTCTCCAAGGTGACCTATGACGCCGGTCAGGTGTCGTCTGCCGCCAGCTCCACCCTGGTCTCCCTGGTGCGGGAAGGGGCCACCGTCATCGGCCTGCTCGGCCTGATGTTCTGGCACTCCTGGCAGTTGTCGGTGATCTTCCTGGTGGTGGGTCCCCTGGTCGGGATCCTCATCAGCATCATCAGCCGACGTTTTCGCAAGATCAGCCGCCACATCCAGCAGGCGGTGGGTGACATCACTACCTCCACCGAGCAGATGCTCAAGGGGCACAAGGAGGTGCTGATGTTCGGTGGCCAGGAGGTGGAGGACAAGCGCTTCTACCAGGTGAGCAACCGGATGCGCCAGCAGACCATGAAGATGGTCGCCGCCGACGCCATCGGCAGCCCCATCGTCCAGATGGTGGCCTCCATCGCCCTGGCGGTCTTCCTCTATGTGGCCACCATCGACAGCGTCAAGGCGACCCTGACCGCGGGCACCTTCACCGTCATGGTCACCTCCATGATGATGCTGCTCAAGCCGCTCAAAAGCCTGACCGACGTGAACAACCAGTTCCAGCGCGGCATCACCGCCTGCCAGAGCCTGTTCGGCCTGCTGGACTCCACCCCGGAGCAGGATACCGGCACCCGCACCCTGGAGCGTGCCCGCGGCGAAATTGAATTCCGCAATGTCACCTTCACCTACCCGACCAAGGACACCCCGGCGCTGCACAACATCAGCTTCAAGGTGGAGGCGGGCAAGTCCGTGGCCCTGGTGGGCCGTTCCGGCTCCGGCAAGAGCACCATCGCGAGCCTATTGACCCGCTTCTATGACATCGAAGAGGGGGAGATCCTGCTGGATGGCGTCAACATCCGCGAATACCGCCTGAGCGAGCTGCGCAAGCAGTACGCCCTGGTCTCCCAGCACGTGCACCTCTTCAACGACTCCGTGGCCAACAACATCGCCTACGCGGCGGAAGAGCGCTACAGCCTGGAGGAGATCCAGCAGGCGGCCCGCATCGCCCATGCGGACGACTTCGTGCGCAAGATGCCGGACGGCTATGACACCGTCATCGGCGAGAACGGCGCCTCCCTCTCCGGTGGCCAGCGCCAGCGTATCGCCATCGCCCGTGCCCTGCTGCGGGACTCCCCCGTGCTGCTGCTGGATGAGGCCACCTCGGCCCTGGACACCGAGTCCGAGCGCCACATCCAGGCGGCCATCGACGAGCTGTGCAAGGCGCGCACTTCGCTGGTGATCGCGCACCGCCTCTCCACCATCGAGAAGGCGGACGAGATCCTGGTGATCGACGAGGGTCACATCGTCGAGCGTGGCAACCACCAGGCGCTGATGGCCCGGCAGGGTACCTATGCCCAGCTGCGCGCCATCCAGTTCGGCCATGCGGCGGCCGGCGCTGCCGTGGATAGCCAGGCCTGATGCTGGCGCGGCTCTGGTACGGAAACAGCGGCTGGCGCTGGTGGCTGGCCCCCTTCGCCCTGCTGTTTGCCCTGGTCAGCGGCGCACGCCGCCTGGGGTATCGCCGGGGCTGGCTCGCGAGCTATCGCGCCAGCCTGCCGGTCATCGTGGTGGGCAACCTGTCGGTGGGGGGCAACGGCAAGACCCCGGTGGTGGTCTGGCTGGTGGAGCAACTGCAGGCCCGCGGCTGGCGCCCCGGCGTGGTGAGCCGCGGCTATGGCGGCAAGGCCCCCCATTATCCCTATCGGCTCGATGAGACCAGCACCCCGACCGAGGCGGGGGATGAGCCCGTGCTCATCGCCAGACGTTGCGGCTGCCCCGTGGCGGTGGCCCCCAAACGGGCCGACGCGGTGCGCCTGCTGGAGCATAGCGGCGAGGTGGACATCATAGTCACCGACGACGGCCTGCAGCACTATGCCCTGGCCCGCGACATCGAACTGGTGGTGGTGGACGGGATGCGCCGCTTCGGCAATGGCTGCCTGCTGCCCATGGGGCCTCTGCGCGAGCCGATCACCCGCTTGAAGCGGGTGGACGCCATCCTCTGCAACGGCGGCGAGCCCGCGCCGGGCGAGTACGCCATGGGCCTGATCCCGGGCATCCCTCGCCGGGTGTGCGACGACGCGCCGCTCGAGGCACCCCTCTCGGGACCTGTGGACGCCCTGGCGGGCATCGGCCATCCCCCCCGCTTCTTCGCGACCCTGACGTCCCTCGGCTACGAGCTGGAGCAGAGCGTCGGCTACGGGGATCACCAGGCGTTCGACGCCGCCGAACTGCTCGCCCGCTTCGGCCAGCGCCCCTTGCTGATGACGGAGAAGGATGCGGTCAAGTGCCGCTCCTTCGCCCCGGACAACTGGTGGTACCTGCCGGTGAGCGCCGAGCTGCCGGACGCCCTGGGGGAGGCGCTGCTGCGTACCCTGCAGGGGGCGGGTGTGTCGGCCCCGGCCGGCAACCGGAAAACATAGAGAGGGCGCACGGCCTGACCCCGCGCCCACGCAACGGAACGGGCCCGGCTGCGGGCCCGGCACAGCATATCAATGGCCAGGCATCATCGCCTGTCCGACATCGTTAAAGGAGTTTGGTTGTGGCACTGGATATTAAACTGCTCGACATCATCGCCTGCCCGGTCTGCAAGGGTAAGCTGCACTATCAGGCTCACGCGGGTTCCCAGGAGCTCATCTGCCGCTTCGACAGACTGGCCTATCCGCTGGAAGAAGGGATCCCGGTGCTGCTGGAGAACCGGGCCCGCCACCTGCCGCTGGAAGAGCTGAAGCCATGAGTTTCGTCGTCGTCATTCCGGCCCGTTACGCCTCCACCCGGCTGCCGGGCAAGCCGCTGGCCGACATCCACGGCAAGCCCATGGTGCAGCACGTGGTGGAGAAGGCCCTGCAATCGGGCGCCGATCGGGTGATAGTCGCCACCGATGACGAGCGGGTGCAGCAGGCCCTGGCCCCCTTTGCCGCCGCTGCCGGGGTCGAGGTGTGCATGACCTCACCGGATCACCAGTCCGGCACCGAGCGTCTGGCGGAGGTGTGCCGTCACTACGGCTTTGCCGCCGACACTATCGTGGTCAACGTGCAGGGGGATGAGCCCCTCATTCCCCCTGCCATCATCCGCCAGGTGGCGGACAACCTGGCCGTCGCCACGGCGCCCATGGCGACCCTGTCGGTGCCGATCCACGATGCCGAAGAGGTGTTCAACCCCAATGCCGTCAAGGTGGTGACCGACCGGGAGGGGTATGCCCTCTACTTCAGTCGCGCCCCCATTCCCTGGGATCGGGATCGCTTTGCGGGGAGCCACGAGCAGATTGGCGCGCACTACCAGCGCCACATCGGCATCTACGCCTATCGCGCCGGCTTCATCCAGCGTTACGTGGACTGGGCGCCCAGCGCGCTCGAGCAGGTCGAGGCGCTGGAGCAGCTGCGGGTGCTCTGGTACGGGGAGAAGATCCACGTGGCCCAGGCGCTCGAGGCCCCGCCGGTGGGGGTGGATACCCAGGCCGATCTGGACAAGGTGCGCGCGCTGCTGGCCTGATGAGGCCGGCTGAACGGGTTTGATACATTACGGCGCCTCAAGGCGCCGTTTTTCTGTTGATTCTTTATATAGTAATTTGATTTAAAACGGATTTTACGAGCAGTTTCAAACTTTTCCCGGCCATGGTTTGCCAAATCGGCGAGTTTGGTTATGATGCAAGACGCCGTGTTAACCCTAACTGGCATATAACGAGATAAAAAACGGGGTGTTTGGGTGATTAATGTATTCCTGGTCGATGATCATGAGTTGGTGCGTACAGGGATAAGACGCATTTTGGAAGACGTCCGCGGGATCAAGGTGGTGGGCGAGGCGCAGAGCGGGGAGACCGCGGTGGCCTTCTGTCGGCAACATCACCCCGACGTGATCCTGATGGACATGAACATGCCGGGCATCGGCGGTCTGGAAGCGACCCGCAAGATCCTGCGGATCCGCCCCGATGTGCGTATCATAGTGCTGACCATTCATTCAGAAAATCCGTTCCCCACCAAGGTGATGCAGGCGGGCGCCGCCGGTTATCTCACCAAGGGAGCCGCCCCGGACGAGATGATCCACGCCATTCGCCTGGTGCACTCCGGGCAGCGTTACATCTCCCCGGAGATCGCCCAGCAGATGGCCCTGAGCCAGTTTGCCTCCGCCGACGAGAACCCCTTCAAGTCCCTCTCCGAGCGCGAGCTGCAGATCATGATGATGATCACCAAGGGGCAGAAGGTGACCGACATTTCCGAGCAGCTCAACCTGAGCCCGAAGACGGTCAACAGCTACCGCTACCGCCTGTTCAGCAAGCTGGGGATCAACGGCGATGTGGAGCTGACCCATCTGGCCATTCGCTATGGCATGCTGGATGCCGACACCCTGTAAGGGGGCGTGTGGACACCAAAGGCGGCCTGTGCCGCCTTTTGCTTTTTCAGCCCCTTTTGCTTTTCAGTCTGCGGGCGCAGTATGCTTCCCCCGTCTTTTTGCATTCATCCGTTGAGTCGAGTTGCCGATGACCCTCCCTCCCGAGCCCAATTTTGACAGCAAAGCATTTCTGAGCGCCGTCACCCACCAGAGCGGTGTCTACCGCATGTACGACAGCGGCGGCACCGTCATCTACGTGGGCAAGGCCAAGGATCTGAAAAAACGGCTCGCCTCCTACTTTCGGGCCAACGTCGACAGCATCAAGACCCGCACCCTGGTGCGCCAGATCGCCGACGTGCAGGTAACGGTCACCCACACCGAGACCGAGGCGCTGATCCTCGAGCACAACCTCATCAAGCAGTACCAGCCTCGCTACAACGTGCTGCTGCGGGACGACAAGTCCTACCCCTGGATCATCATCACCGACCATCAGCACCCGCGTATCGGTGTCCATCGCGGTGCCCGCAAGGTGAAGGGGGAGTATTTCGGTCCGTATCCTTCCGGCGGCGCGGTGCGCGAGAGCCTGCACCTGATGCAGAAGATCTTTCCGGTGCGCCAGTGCGAGGACGCCGTCTATGCCAACCGCACCCGCCCCTGCCTGCTCTACCAGCTCAAGCGCTGCGCCGGCCCCTGCGTGGCGGGGCTGGTGAGCGAGGCGGAATACGCCCAGCAGGTGGCGCTGGCCAAGCTGTTCCTCGCGGGCAAGAACCAGCAGGTGATAGGGGAACTGGTGGGCAAGATGGAGTCCGCCAGCGGCGACCTGCGCTTCGAGGAGGCCGCCCGCTATCGGGATCAGATCCAGGCCCTGCGTCGGGTCACCGAGCAGCAGTCGGTGAGCGGCAACGTGCTGGACGAGCTGGACGTGGTGGGGGTCGCCTTCGAGCAGGGGACCGCCTGCATCCACGTGCTCTTCATCCGCCAGGGCAAGGTGCTGGGCTCGCGCAGCTACTTCCCCAAGGTGCCGGCCGACACGCCGCTGGAGGAGGTGGTGCAATCCTTCCTGCTGCAGTTCTACCTGTCGGGGCAGGGGGGGCGGCAGATCCCGAGCGAGGTGCTGCTGGACGTGGCGCTCGAAGACGAGAACGTCATTGCCGACACCCTGAGCCAGACCGCCGGCTACAGGGTGCGGGTGGTGAGCCGGACGCGCAGCGAACGGGCGCGTTTCATCAAGCTCGCCGCCATCAACGCCCAGACCGCGCTGCGCTCGCGCCTCGCCCACAAGAGCACCATCACCGCTCGCTACGATCAGCTGGAGGAGCTGCTGGAGCTCGAGAACCCCATCGCCCGCATGGAGTGTTTCGATATCTCCCACACCATGGGTGAGCGCACCGTGGCCTCCTGCGTGGTGTTCAACCGGGAGGGGCCGCTCTCCTCGGAATACCGCCGCTTCAATATCGACGGCATCACAGGCGGGGATGACTACGCCGCCATGGAGCAGGCGCTGGAGCGCCGCTTTGGCAAGCAGCAGGAGCCGGACAAGGTGCCGGATGTGCTGTTCATCGACGGCGGTCTCGGCCAGTTGCGCCGCGCCGAGGAGATCCTGGCCCGCCAGCTGGAGTTTCTCGGTGGCAAATACCCGCTCCTGGTGGGCATCGCCAAGGGGGTGACCCGCAAGGCGGGGCTGGAGACCCTGATCCTGGGGGACAGTCACGAAGAGCTGCATTTGCCGGCGGACATGCCTGCCCTGCACCTCATTCAGCACATTCGCGATGAATCCCACCGCTTCGCCATCACGGGCCACCGGGCCAGACGGGCAAAGGCGCGCACCACCAGTACCCTGGAAGACATTCCCGGGGTGGGACCGAAACGGCGGCAGGCACTGCTCAAATACCTGGGTGGCCTGCAGGAGGTGAAAAAAGCCGGGGTGGACGAGCTTGCCAAGGTGCCCGGCATCAGCCAGGAGCTGGCCCAGTCCATCCACGACGCCCTGCACTCGCTCTAGCGGTGATCTCGCTGTCGGTTGCTCACTCGGGGCATTGCCGGAGAGTGGGAGGCGCCCAACCAAGCATCCGAGGTGCCCGAGTGAACGACCATAGAGTGCGGTTTCGCCCAGGTTTGGATAGATAGCCGCCATGCCGGCACGGGATGAGCCTGGCGATTCACGATCCGTCCCTCGTTTTGGTGCTCAGGCCTCGCAC
The DNA here is from genome assembly GCF_040908055.1 of Aeromonas sp. R7-4. Taxonomy (NCBI): domain Bacteria; kingdom Pseudomonadati; phylum Pseudomonadota; class Gammaproteobacteria; order Aeromonadales; family Aeromonadaceae; genus Aeromonas; species Aeromonas sp. R7-4. Next base: position 3,636 of record NZ_JBFODA010000019.1, on the reverse strand, counting down.
CAGACGCACAAGAGCCGTGACGCAGGGGGGCCGCAAATGCCATAATGACCCGCATCCTGAGGTTATTGATGGATTAATAGACCAAGGCGGGCACCTGTCCGGTTGCATCGGCGATCGGCTTGGGGCTACCATGTAGCGGCATACAAGAAGTGGCTGAAAATAATGACAAATATTCCTAACCTGCTGACGTTCTTTCGGATTTTGCTCATCCCCGTCTTCGTCATCCTGTTCTACCTTCCCTACCAGTGGTCCTACATGGCGGCCGCCATCGTCTTCATCCTGGCGGCCGCGACCGACTGGTTTGACGGCTATCTCGCCCGCAAGCTGAACCAGTCCACCGCCTTCGGCGCCTTCCTCGATCCCGTCGCCGACAAGATCATGGTGGCCGCGGCCCTGGTGGTCATCGTCGAGCATTACAACACCGTCTGGGTCACCATCCCCGCCATGACCATGATCGGCCGCGAGATCATCATCTCCGCCCTGCGCGAATGGATGGCGGAGCTCGGCAAGCGCTCCTCGGTGGCGGTCAGCTGGATCGGCAAGTGGAAGACCATGATCCAGATGGTGTCGCTCACCGGCCTCATCTGGCAATACGACATCTGGATGGTGTGGCTCGCCTATGTGCTGCTCTATGTGGCCACCGTGCTCACCTTCTGGTCCATGTTCCAGTACATGAAGGCGGCCTGGGGCGATCTGACCTACCACTCCCGCTTCTAGTCGCCGATGGGAAAATGGTCGTTTCTTTGCCACTGGGGCCGAGAAACGGCCATGAGTGCTGAAAGTGCGGGACAAGGGTAAAAAACACCCGAACGATCAGCGTATTAAATGTTTTTGGTTGACTGGACGAGGAACATCGCTAGAATGCGTTCTCACAGTCAGGCAGTCAGCCGGACCGATGCGGGAATAGCTCAGTTGGTAGAGCACGACCTTGCCAAGGTCGGGGTCGCGAGTTCGAGTCTCGTTTCCCGCTCCAAATTCAGACAATAGAGAGTTTCTCTCTTTTGCATGGCGCGTTAGCAAAGCGGTTATGCAGCGGATTGCAAATCCGTTTAGTCCGGTTCGACTCCGGAACGTGCCTCCATATTGACAAGCCCGCCGCGCGGACTTGATACCGATTGCGGTGCCCGAGTGGTGAAATCGGTAGACACAAGGGATTTAAAATCCCTCGCCGTTCGCGGCGTGCCGGTTCGATTCCGGCCTCGGGCACCATTAAGATTAAAGAAAAAAGCCTTTCAGATTAGACAGATACGACGCTTAATTGCGTCGTTTTTGTTTTTAACTCTCTCCAAGATTTCTCTCCAACTTTTCCTTTCTTGTCCATTTCTTGTCTAAGCGGCTTACTACTTCCTGCAATTCGTTGCGAACAACCTGCTCAGTCTTCCAACATAGCCAATGACGTTTGGTAGGCTACTGCTCCTGACTTTTCCGGGGTCTGTCTCTGGTGCTGAGAGAAGTGGCGCTCACCGTTACCCCTTCCTCTTCCCCCCTCCTAAACCCGCATTGAATCCCTTTTGAAACAGATATTAATCCCATGATCTAACCCATCATCGGAGGTATCTATGCAGACCCAATTTCGCTTTACCAATGCAGCCATCAAGGCTTTGCCCGCACAACAACGAGAGGCTGGCGCTACTGAACTGGAGTTCTCCGATACAGAGGTCATCGGCTTAAAGCTCTTGTCAGGAAAAAGCCAAGGCAGTAAGCGTTTCCTACTGCGCTATACCCTCCAAGGTAAGAAGCGCAGCATCGCTTTGGGGCGATTCGGCGATATCGATGTGAGCCAAGCCAGGACCATTGCCCGCAAGTACAAGGCGATGCTGGCAGAAGGCATCGACCCGGTAGCAGAGCGGGATAGTTACAAAACTGAGCCCACCCTTTCGGAGTTCTTCTGGCAGACCTTTTTGCCGCACCTCAAGACCATCGGCAAGCGGTCGATCAGCAGCGACATTCAGCGGTTTAAACACAACATAGAACCACGCTTTGGTGCCATGCGTTACCGGCAACTCAAGGCGATGGATGTCCTGCAGTTGCAATCGGAGATGGTTCACCCTAACAACCCTCAGCAGACGGCCTACGCACCGAGTACTGCCAACCGTGTGCTGGCCCAGTTAAAGACCATGGGCAGCTATGCGGTGAGCTGGGGCATTCTGGACACCAACGAGGCGGCCAAGATCAAGCTGTTGAAGGAGGACAATGCCAGGACGCGCTTCTTATCGATTGAAGAGATGAAACGGGTCATTGAGGTGGCATTGCAGGATCGCAATCAAGCCGCAGGCAGCTTCATTGCGATGCTCTACCTGACGGGAGCAAGAAAGTCAGAGGTGTTACTCGCTAAATGGGAACATGTGAACTGGGAGGATAAGACGTTGTTCGTACCCCTGACCAAGAATGGCAAGAGCCGGATCATTTACCTGAGCACTGAATCGCCCCTACTTTCCTAGACACCTCAAGAGCCTCAAACTGAGGTCAATCAGGAGGTGTTATGAGCAAGCAGCAACGTTACACAGAAGAATTCAAACTGGCAGCCGTCAAGCAGGTGACTGAGCGCAATTACTCAGTAGCAGAGGTCGCTGAACGACTTGGTATTTCCAGCCACAGTCTTTATGTCTGGATCAAACGCTACAGCCAACCCGAAGCGCAGCAACAGGATGACTCCAGCCAGCAAGCCGAAATTCGGCGCCTCAAGGCTGAACTGCGTCGCGTCACCGATGAGCGAGATATCTTAAAAAAGGCCGCCGCGTACTTTGCCAAGCTGTCAGGGTAAGGTACGCCTTCATCCGGGAGCACGCGTCCGCACATCCCATCCGCAGACTGTGTCGGATGATGAATGTCCACCCGAGCGGTTATTACGCCTGGCAGCACCAGCCTTTATCTGCCCGAGCCCTGGAAGACCAACGCCTTCTTGGCCAGATCAAGCAATGTTGGCTAGAAAGCGGGGGCATCTATGGTTATCGCAAGATCCGGGATGACCTGCGAGAGATGGGCGAGACCTGTGGGAAACACCGGGTGGCGCGATTAATGCGTCATGAAGGTTTACGTTCACAAACCGGTTATCGCCGCCGTCCCGGTCATTATGGTGGCCGGCCAACGGTGGTTGCACCGAACCATCTTGAACGCCAGTTCGATGTGACTGAGCCAAATAAGGTCTGGGTAACAGACATCACTTATATCCGAACCCATGAAGGTTGGCTCTATCTGGCCGCGGTATTGGATTTGTTCTCACGACAAGTCATTGGTTGGTCAATGGGGCCACGTATCGACCGAGAGCTGGCTATCAGCGCGTTACTGATGGCGGTGTGGCGACGGCGACCGGAGCAGGAAGTGCTGGTTCATTCCGACCAAGGGAGCCAGTTTAGCAGCTATGACTGGCAGGATTTTTTGCGGGATCATCGGCTTAAGGCCAGCATGAGCAGACGTGGCAATTGTCATGATAACGCGGTGGCGGAGAGTTTCTTCCAGCTCCTAAAACGCGAGCGGATCCGACGTAAAACCTATGCGGATCGCGAGGAAGCCCGGCAGGATGTGTTCGATTACATTGAAATGTTTTACAACCCCAAGCGCCGGCACAGTTTCAACAATGGGCTATCGCCAGTAGAGTGTGAAAAGCAATATTTCGAGCGGCTCGAAAGTGTCTAG
>NZ_JBFODA010000018.1:0-51956 GCF_040908055.1 Aeromonas sp. R7-4 | reverse complement strand
CGCACCCTGCAGCAACCTTCTATCTGCGTGCCGAGGGGGAGAGCATGACCGGGGTCGGCATCTTTCCCGGTGACTTGCTGGTGGTCGATAAGAGCCTCACCCCTCGCCATGGTGATGTGGTGATTGCACTACTCGATGGCGGCTTCACGGTAAAGACCTTGCAGCTCAAGCCGAGGTTGCGGCTGTTGCCAGCCAATCCGGCGTTCACGCCTATCGACCCTTGTATGAGCCTCTCCCTGGAGTTGTTCGGAGTGGTCACCCATGTGATTGGCAATCTGAGGCAGCGTGATGGCTATAGCGCTCGTTGATGTAAACAACTTCTACGCCAGCTGTGAGCGGTTGTTTCGCCCTGAGGTGCGTGGCCGCCCGATCGTGGTGCTCTCCAACAACGATGGATGCGTGGTGTCGCGCAGCCCCGAAGCCAAGGCGATGGGTATCAAGATGGCCGGGCCCTACTTCAAGATCCGCGAGCAGTTCGAGGCGCATGGCGGTGTGGCATTCAGCTCCAACTACGCGCTCTATGGAGACATGTCTGGCAGGGTGATGAACACGTTGGAGACCATGTCCCCCGAGCTGGAGGTCTACTCCATTGATGAAGCATTCCTGTCACTGTCGGAGTCGTTTGCCGGTGACCTGACAGCCTATGGACAACAGATCCGGCAGCGAGTGTGGCAGTGGACCGGCCTAACGGTAGGGGTCGGGATTGGTCCCACCAAGACCCTCGCCAAGCTGGCCAACTATGCAGCCAAGAAGTGGCCTGCCACGGGCGGCGTCGTGGACTTGCGTGACGAGCTGCGCCGTGCCCGGCTGATGGCTATCACCCCGGTGAACGAGGTGTGGGGCATAGGACGGCGCTTGGGAGCCAAGTTGGTGGCACAAGGCATCAACACCGTTGCTGACCTGGTGGCTAGCGACGCCAAAGGGTTACGCGCCCAATACGGCGTGGTGGTCGAGCGGATCGTACAGGAGCTGCGTGGCCTGCCTTGCGCAGAGCTGACCGTTGAACCGGCGGCGAAGCAGCAGATCCTCTCGAGCCGTTCCTTTGGTGAGCGCGTGACTGACCGTGGAGAAATGGCCCAAGCGTTGTCAGGCTTTATGGCTCGCGCAGCCGAGAAGTTGCGGGCCGAGGGGATGTGTTGCCAACGGGTGCACCTGTTCGTGCGAACCAGCCCCTTTGACGAACGAGCGCCTTACTACAGTGAGCAGGCTGGCGTCCGGCTGGTCTGCCCTAGCGATGATACCCGGTTGCTGCTGCAGCAAGTGAACGTGCTGCTACCGCAGATTTGGCGCGACGGTTACCGCTATCAGAAGGGGGGCGTCATGCTGAGTGAGTTCACCCCCAAGGGGCAGCAACAGGCCGATCTGTTTGCCCCGTCCTCCGCTCAATCAGATGCGCTGATGGCAGTGATGGACCAGATCAAAGCCAAGGGATTGGGGCGCGTAGGCTTTGCCAGCCAAGGCTCGGGGTCGCCTGAGTGGATGATGCGACAAGAGCACCTGAGCCCCTGTTACACCACCCGCTGGGAGGACCTGCCGGTGGCGAGGTAAAAGCCACAGAAGGTTGAAACAGTCTATTCAAAGCTCGCTGGACAGGTAAATTTTGGACGGGAAATTTTTTTCCAAACGAGGAACTGATACAACAGAGAGCGCCAACTTTCGCAAGAGTCAGTTACCTTTTGAGAAAGGTGAGAGTTAAAATTTCCTCCAAGGCCAATTAACCACATATGACCATTCCAGCCCAGATAACACTATGTTATTGCAGAAGTTCTGATGTTAGGCATACGGTTAGGCATACATGAATTTTCTGAATTGGCGATTTTAATTTAAGATCAATTAGTTAGTCATTGGGTTCAACATCCCCCAGCCCACCAAACGTTTGGAAAGGGCCGCCTCGCAAGAGGTGGCCCTTTTTTCTGCCTGTAGTCGGAAACAGGGCCTGTCAGTCGCCGAAGACATGGCGCTACCATGGGGCGCGGGCTGCGGGGAGATGGCGTTGCCTGTCGGGTTCCCTCATGCCGAACCTGACTCCAGAATGAGCCTGCGCCAGGGCCCCGTGATGTCGCAGTGACCGGTCTCGTCCGTGTTCTGCCAGCCCAGGCGGTGGTAGAAGGCCATCGCCGTGGTGTTGCGGGTGGCCACCTTGAGGGAGGCCGGTGACGGGTATCCGGCCAACCCTGCCGCCAGCAAGGCACGCCCCATGCCCTGCCCGTGCCAGTCGGCCACCACGTAGAGGTGATGCACGAAGCTGCCTTCGCCCCAGATGGAGACGAATCCGCAAGGGTTGCCCCCCTTCTCCGCCACCCAGATCCGCTCACCCCGGGTCTGCTCGGCAAAATCCTCCAGCCGGAACAGGGAGGGATCGACCCAGTGAAAAGCCTGACGCCTCCCCTTGAGAAACAGCTGTGCCAGCTGGGATTCGTCGGCATCTCTCATCATTCTGATCATGGTGCCATCCTTGAATTAGGTTCTCACGGTTTCCCACTCTCGATGGATCCTGCCGTGCTGTCAAATCGGCAATCTGGACCCTCTTGAATACATGACGGTGTGACACAGGGCTGCCTATTTTATCGCCCGACGGGCTATACTGCCGAGGTCCCGTCCATGACTGGTTTGAGGTTCACTGATTTATGGATAACAAGCAAATAGAAGGCAGTATTCTGGTACCCGCCCACATTGACGATGTCTGGCGCGCCTGGACCACGGAGAGCGGGCTGCGCAGTTTCCTGGCGCCGGAATGCCTCATGGTGCCGGAACCCAACGGACCTTTCGAAATCTATTTCAGACCCGATGCCCCGCTGGGAGAGCGCGGCAGCGAGGGGTGCAGGGTGATGGCGGTCATGCCCCATGACCTGCTCAGCTTCAGCTGGAATTTCCCGCCCCAGTTTCCCCATATCCGCCAGCAGAAGACCCAGGTCAGCCTGCGCTTCGTGCCGGAAGGTCAGGGCACCCGGCTCCACTTCCTGCAGACCGGCTGGGCCAATGACCCGGATTGGGATCAGGGTTATGCCTACTTCCGGGAGGAGTGGCTGGAGCTCAGCCTGCCGAGGCTGCAGTACCGCTTCACCCATGGCCCCATCGACTGGAGCAATCCACCGGGCAAGCAGCAGCTGAAATCCCTGGCCCAGTGACGTCCATTCAAGCGATGGGCATGGCACGAAAAAGGACCCGTTCAGGGTCCTTTTTCGTGGATGGGCAGGCGGTCACGCCACCGGCTCCTCATCGAACAGGGGGTGGTAGAGCACTTCGCCCCGCACGCCGTCTAACCCACCGGGCTGCAGCTCCATCGCCATGAAGCACTCCGAGGGCACCTCGTAGATGCAGTGCAGGCCGAAGTCACTGGCGGGCCGAAAGCCGAAACGGCCGTAGTAGGCGGGATCGCCGAGCACCACCACCGCCTTCCAGTCCATCTCCAGGGCGGTATCCAGCCCCTCCCGCACCAGGTCCGAGCCGATGCCCTGCCCCTGCCAGTCGGGATGGACGGCCACGGGAGCCAGTCCGAGCCAGGGTCCTTCCTGCCCGTCAATGGTGATCGGGCTCAGCATCAGGTGCCCCATGAACTCGTACTCTTCCTCTTCGACCATGGTGACCACGGCAGCCCCACACTCGCGCAGGCGGTTGACCAGTTCGGCCTCGTCGGGACGACCAAAGGCGGCGCTCACCAGCTCATAGACTGGCAGCATGTCGCCGGGACGCTCGGTTCTCAACATACAGGGTTACTCCTCGTACAGCAGGTCGGCCATTATTCCACAAAAGTGGCACCCGGCTTGAGTGCCTTTGTCTGAAAATGGGAGGACGGACTCAGGAAAAGGGGCGAGGATGCGTCCTGGCCGCCGACAGGGAGAGCGCCCTGTCCAGTCGCCAGTGATCGAGTGCCAGGGGCTGGCGAGCCGAGTCGGGCCACCGCCCGCAGTGGCGCATGCCGAGCTTGGCCATCACCCGGGCGGAGGCGAGGTTGCCCGGCAGGTGGCGGGCGGTCAGGGCAGCCAGGTGGAGCCGATCGAACGCAAACGCCCTGATCAGCAACCCGGCGCGCGTGGCCAGCCCCCGGTTCTGCCAGGGCACGCCCACCCACCAGGCCAGCTCCCCGTGCCAGTGCAGGGAGATGGTACCGACCAGGGGAGCGGGCTCGTCTTCGCGCCCCTGCGGCAAGGTCAGGGCCCAGGTTCGCCCCATCCCGAGGGCCGCCTTGCGCCCGCTCAGGGCGAGCCAGTCCCTGGCCGCCCCGTCGGGATAAGGATGGGGAATGTTGAGGGTGTAGCGGGCGAGCGCCGCGTCCGAGCAATAGTGCTGGATGGCGCTCTCATCGGCAGGCGCGAGGGGGCGCAGCACCAATGCGTCCTGCCAGCCGGTGTCGCGCAGCACCGGCGTGGTCAGGCGCCGGGCGAGCAGCGCTTGCAGCGCGCTGGCCAGATCCTCATCGGCGCCGAGGGTCTGGTCAGCCCCCCTGGGTCCCAGGGTGATCAGGCCGCTCTCCTTCGCCAGGGTCAGCAGAGAGCCGGAGCTGGCGATCAGGATCTGCCGGCTCGGCTCCCCAGTCATGAGGGGGGCGGCATCCGCCTCGAGCCAAGCGGCGAGCAGGCCGCTGGCCGAGAGGCTGCCGTCCGGCGGGCAGGCCGCCCAGGGTGCCATTTCTCTCGCCTCCCCCTTGCCGAGCAGCAGCCACCAGCGGTTCCCCTGCCACTGCCAGGCCTGCAACACGCCTTGCCAGCGGGGCTGCCAGAGCCTTCCCTCTATCAACAGATCCATGCACCCTCCTGCGACAACAGGATGCTGACACGGGAAGAAACCGTGACCATTACCGAGCGACGCCCACGGATCCGGCGCTCAACCGCGCTCACCAATACACAACCGCCCTTGCAGGGAGAGCCTGGCAAGGTTCATCAGGGGGCCAGACGCTCGATGTGCCAGCCGTCCCCCTCTCGGGTGTAGTAGAAGCGATCGTGCAGGCGATGCTCCCCCCCCTGCCAGAACTCGACGGTGTCGATGCGCACCCGGAAACCGCCCCAGAAGCTCGGCAGCGGCACCTCGCCCTTGGCAAATTTCTGCTTGAGTTCGAGGAACTTGGCCTCCAGCACGCCACGGGCCGAGATGCGGGTCGACTGCTGGGAGACCCAGGCCGCTATCTGGCTGTCCTTGGGGCGGCTGTGGAAGTACTTCATCACCTCGAAGGTGCTCATCTTCTCAACCCGGCCGGTGACGTGCACCTGGCGGTCCAGGGTGTGCCAGGGGAAGAGCAGGCTGATGCGGGGATTGTCCTCCAACTGGCGCGCCTTGCGGCTGCCCATGTTGGTGTAGAACACCATGCCCTCGGCATCGTAGTGCTTGAGCAGCACGGTGCGCTGCCAGGGCTGGCCGTCTGTGTCCACTGTGCCCACCACCATGGCGGTGGGGTCGGTCAGCTTGGCCTCGCACGCCTGGGCCAGCCACTTCTCGAACAGGGCGAGGGGCTCGGCCGGCAGATCGGCCCGGTGCAGTCCGCCCCTGGTGTATTCACGACGCAGATCAGCCACATCCATCATCTTGATTTTCCTTCTCTCTTTCTTTGCCGCCCGTGCGGCTATGGGTGCAGGCATTGTGCGACGAGCACGCCATGGGTACAAGCCTCGGGGCGGCCAAATGGCCGTGCAAAAAAAGAAAGGGAGGCTCATGCCTCCCTGTTTCTGCCAACTGGCTGCCGCCTGCCTATGGCTTGCCGTCAACCGGCGGGCAATGGGCCAGCATGCGCTGGTTGTATTGCGCCGCATAGGCGCTCAGCCTGGCGTGGGCCTCCTTCTGCTCCGGCTTGATGACATCGCCGAAGCCGTCGAGGTAGCGCACACCGCAGCGCGCCTTGGCCGAGACCTGCTGCTCCGCCGCGATGCCGGGCGCCACCTCGCCGCGCCCGGCCCGCACGATCAACCGGTAGTCCTGCCTGGCGAGGCTGTCGTCGATGGCCTGTGCCAGGGTATCGGCATCGGCCTGACAACCGCCGAGCAGGGCGAGCAGCAGCGTGCCGAGCAGCCTCATGCCCGCCTCCGCCGCCAGCCCAGCAGGGCCAGCGCCAGGGTCCAGATGCCGAGGGCACCGCCGCCGCCACCGCCGCCTTCCACGCGCTGGGTCACCGACAGCTTGAGGGGGCTGATGGCGAAGAAGAGGTTGTTGCTGCAGGCCACCTTCAATCTGGCGGTGCCGTCCTTGCCCGCCGGAATAGCGACGCTCGCCGCTCCCGAGTTGGGCTGGCCGCCGGCGAGCAGGGTCCAGTTCACCCCCTCGTCCCGGGTCATGTAGAGATCCACCTTGCTGCAGTTGATGGGCGCCACATTGGTGCCGGCCACTTCCCAGCCGATGGTCTGCGTCTGGCCGGCCGCCAGCGGGGTCACCAGCGGGCTGGTCAGGGCAAAGGCCTTGCCGGTGTCGACCACCTGCACCTTCATGTCGTCGCTGCTGACCCCCCCCTTGCCATCCCGTGCCGTGAGGCGGAAGTTGAGATCCCGGTTGGTGGTGGGCCAGCCCTCTCCCTTCGCCAGGGTGTTGGTGAGCAGGGAAGGCAAGCTTGGCAGGATACGTTCCGGCACGCTGGTCGGCGCCACGAAGGGGAACAGCGGGCGACTGCCGTCGTCCACCATGCTGGCGACGCTGAAGGACTCGGTGCCGAGATCGATCTGCTCCCAAGTGTAACTCAGGGCGTCGTTGTCCAGATCGGTGCCTGCCCCCTTGAGCACGAAGGGGGTGTTGGCCGGGATCACATGGTCGCTGCCCGCCGCCACCTGGGGCGCGTTGTTGACGAGCGTCTGGCTGGTACCACAACTGGGTACGGTGGCCATGTGGGCCCGCATCTGCTCGATGGACTTGCTGTGGAAATAGGGCAGGCTGTTGGCCTGCAGGTTCTCCTCCCCGCAGATCCCCGCATAGGCCATGATGGAGCTACCGCTGCCGGGCTCCCAGGCCTGGCTGGGCTCCCGGTTGCCACCGCCGCAACTGCCTGTGGTGCCGTTGAAGGTGTGCTCGGCGCCGAACTGGTGACCGATCTCGTGGGCCACGTAGTCGATGAAGAAGGCATCTCCCACCGGGTTGGGGGAGCCCGTCATCCCCGCCGATTTCTCGCCGGTACAGAGCACGCCCAGGCCCGCCAGGCCGCCGCCCCCGGTGTTGACCACGTGGCCGATGTCGAAGGCGCCCAGCCCTAGGGTCTGCGCCACGGCCTGCACCTGCATGTTGACGTCGACGTCGTTCAGGCCAGAGCCGGAGGGATCATCCCCGTTGAAGAAGGGATCCGTGGCCGCGTCGGTGAAGATGATGGTGTCGTTGCCGCTGGCCAGCTGGAACTCGGCCGCCACGTCACGCTGGTACACCTCGTTGACCCGGTTGAGCAGTGTGGTGATGGCGCCAAGACCGGCCTCGACGGTACCGCCGTGATACTGGGTGTACTCCCCCGCCGCCGAGATGGCGATGACATAGCGTTTGCGCTCGTTGCCATCCACCAGCACCTGGCGGGCCAGCTTTTTGGCCTCGCCACCGATAACCTTGTCAGCTTCCTCTTCCAGCCGGCTGTGGGCGTCCTGCTGGTAATAGACCGCGTAGCCCTCGCCATTGCGAAGAGGGTCGACGAACACCATCTTGCCCTGGTGGCTGAACATGGCGTGGAAGCCCTGGGGACCGAGATCGACGCGCCCGGTCTCGACCGGGTTCGCTTCGTCGTGTCCCTTGAAGGTCCGGATCCCGGGGTACTTGGCGGCGAGGTCCGCCGGCAGCAGATCATAGGGTTGCAGGCTGAAGGTCACCTCCTGGCCGTCCGGCAGAGGCAGGGTCAGCTGGCGCTTGCCTGCCTTCAGCTCGGCCAGATAGTCGGTGGACACGGTCACGATGCGGTACTGGTTGGCCCTCACCTCATAGCCATCGGCGGCAGTGGCCCGTGCCGCCACCGTATTCCACTCCCTGGCGGCCAGGCCGCTGGAGGTCATCAGACCGGCCACCAGCAACGCCAGCGGAGAATATTTCATCAACTGCATCTTTTTATTCCTTTTTAAATGCGTTCGCCTGAACTGCCACGGCATCATTTGCCTGCTGGTCCGATTAGTCCAGCACCATCCTCTGTACATTCCCCGAATGGGGAAGGTTGCACCAATGCAGACTAGCCCCTATCATGGCGCGGATTTGTCCGTTTCAGAACCCCTCTCCGACGGGGCCGGTTCACCCTTTCTTTGGCCAAGGTTAATCTCATGCTCAAGTCCCCACTGTTGCCCCGTTTCGGGGATCTGGTCGTTGCCATCGTTGACGATGTGCTGGGTCAGGGTCTCACCCTCGACCGCGCTTATGCCCGTCACTTCTCCGGCATCGAACTCAAGCCGCAAGAACAGGCAAGGATTGCCCTGGTCACCGGCGACCTGCTGCGTCGCCTCAGCCTCTACTGCTTCCTCACCGGCATTCAGGTCCGTCAGGCCGAGAAGAACGTCTGGCCGCTGCTGCACAGCTGGCACGCCTTCCACAAGATAGACCAGCCCAACCATCCGACCCTGGATCGCTTCAACGAAGAGGCGTTCCGTCGCCGCCTGACCGAGGCCAAGAAGAACCCGGTGCTGATGGATGGCTGCCCCGCCTGGCTGGAAAAACTCGGCAGCGAGCAGCTGGGTGAGGCCTGGCCTGCCGAACGCGCCGCCCTGGCCTGGATGCCCAAGCGCTACCTGCGGGTCAACACCCTCAAGTGCACCCGGGACGAGCTGCAAGCCATGCTGGCCAAGGAGCATGTCACCACAGTGCCCGTCGAGGGGGTGGAAACCGCCCTGCAGGTCACTTCGGATGCCGCCCTGTTCCGCACCCAGGCCTTCGCCGACGGCTGCTTCGAGCAGCAGGACGCCGGCTCCCAGCTGGTGGCCGCGGCCCTGGACGTGGCGCCCGGCATGCGCGTCATCGATGCCTGCGCCGGTGCCGGCGGCAAGACCCTGCACCTGGCCGCCATGATGCAGGGCAAGGGCCGCCTGCTGGCCATGGACGTGGAAGAGTGGAAGCTGGAGAACCTCAAGCAGCGCGCCCGCCGTGCCGGTGCCCACAACGTGGAGACCCGGGTCATCACCAGCAGCAAGACCGTCAAGCGCCTCAAGGAGAGCGCTGATCGCGTGCTGCTGGACGTGCCCTGCTCTGGCCTGGGCGTGCTCAAGCGCAACCCGGATGCCAAGTGGCGCGACACCGCCGAGCGTCTGCCGGTGCTGGTCGCCCTGCAAGAAGAAATTCTGCAACGTTACAGCCAGATGGTGAAGGTGAGCGGCCTGCTGGTCTACGCGACCTGTTCCATCCTGCCCGAGGAGAACCGCCAGCAGGTGGACAAGTTCCTCGCCGCCAACGCGCACTTCCGTCTGCTGGAGGATCACACCGTGAGCCCGGCCGCCACCGGCTTCGACGGCTTCTACATGGCGCGCCTCGAGCGCATCGCCTGAGAACCGCTCACGATCTGACTGCGAGGCCGTGATCAAGGCTCATGTGCTGCTCGGAATCCTCATGTGTATTTACACACTCCGGTTCCTCCGCTGCTCTTCACCTTGCTGACAGCCTCTCGTGACAAATCGTGAACAGGTTCTGGCTGTCGACACGATGAATAAAAAAGGGGAGCCAATGGCTCCCCTTTTTGCATGATGCGGATGCGACCTTATTCGGCGGCGGCATCATCCTTGTGCTTGGCGGCGACTTCCTTGATCAGGGTCTGCAGCTCGCCGGCCTGGAACATCTCGATCATGATGTCGCAGCCACCGACCAGCTCCCCCTCGACCCACAGCTGCGGGAAGGTGGGCCAGTTGGCGAATTTCGGCAGCTCGGCGCGGATGTCCGGGTTCTGCAGGATGTCGACGTAGGCGAAGGGCTCGCCGCAGGACATCAGGGCCTGGGAGGCCTGGGCAGAGAAACCGCAGCTGGGAAGCTTGGGGGATCCCTTCATGTACAGGATGATGGGATTCTCAGCCAGCTGCTGTTTGATCTTTTCGATAGTTTCCATAAATGCCTCACTGGAGCGATTTCGGCGGCCATTCTACTGCAATCCGGGCAGACCACAAACTGGCAAACCGTTCATAACGAAAGAAGTCATGCATCATTACGACGCAGCTTGATCCGGATCATGGCGAGAATCAAGAGTTGTTCGCCCATCTTTGATGCTGCTACAATCGACGGGCTTTGGGCCGCCAGGCCCCCTCATTTCAAGAACAATTCTTTTCGAGACAGAAAAGAGTACGCAATGTCTTGCAACCGTCGCCTTCGCACGGACCAGCCAATGGAGAGTAGAAAATGGCTTTCGAACTTCCCGCTCTGCCCTATGCAATCAACGCTCTGGAACCGCACATCTCCCAGGAAACCCTGGAATACCACCACGGCAAGCACCACAACACCTACGTGGTCAACCTGAACAACCTGGTGCCGGGTACCGAGTTTGAAGGCAAGTCTCTGGAAGAGATCATCAAAACCTCCACTGGCGGTGTCTTCAACAACGCCGCCCAGATCTGGAACCACACCTTCTACTGGCACTGCCTCTCCCCGAACGGCGGTGGCGAGCCCACCGGCGCCCTGGCCGATGCCATCACCAAGGCGTTCGGCTCCTTCGCCGAGTTCAAGGATGCGTTCACCAAGTCTGCCATCGGCAACTTCGGCTCCAGCTGGACCTGGCTGGTGAAGAAGGCTGACGGCTCCCTGGCCATCGTCAACACCTCCAACGCGGGCTGCCCGCTGACCGAAGTCGGTACCACTCCGCTGCTGACCGTCGACCTGTGGGAACACGCCTACTACATCGATTTCCGCAACCTGCGTCCGAAGTACATGGAAACCTTCTGGGCCCTGGTCAACTGGGAATTCGTGGCCAAGAACCTGGCTGCCTGATAGCACAGCACTCTTGCCAAAACGCCCCGCACTTGCGGGGCGTTTTTTTATGGGCGGCGTTTCCCGCCCATGAAAAAGGCGCCCGTGGGCGCCTTGTCGAACCGGGTCGGCCTTACTGGTCGATCTCGTCCATGTAGTCGTCCAGGTTGCCTTCATCCCCTTGCGGCTTCTGCTCCTGAAGCTCGGGCTTGCGACCCGTCACCTTGCCGTCGTTGTACTGCAGGTAGAAGTCCTTGGTCAGGGCGTACGGATCCAGGGCGTTGTCGATGATCCGCTCCTGATCGATGAGCTTGGCGCGGGTACCCAGACCATCCAGCGCCCAGTGCACCACCCGCAGCGGGAAGGTCAGCAAGGCATAGGGGAAATAGATGGTATCGATGGTATCCCCCACCAGCTCCCGGGTCGTGGTCGGGCCGTAGACCGGCATCATCAGATAGGCGCCATCCCCGATGTCGGCCTTGCCGAGCACGGTGTCCATCTCCAGCATGTTGCGCTCGAGACCCGCATGCCTGGCCACGTCGAACAGGCCCAGCAGACCCACTGTGGTGTTGAGGGTGAAGCGGCCCAGGTTGGTGCCGGCCCCCTTCAAATCCCCCACCAGCAGGTGGTTCACCATGCTGCTCGGCTCGTCGAAGTTGTCCACCAGGTTCTCGATGCTGTCCCTCACCCCTTGCGGGACATAGCGGGCATAGCCGTGTACCACGGGACGCGCCACATAGGGTTCCAGCACGTCGTAGTTGACGGCCCACATGGCCCGGTTCGCCCCCTGGAAGGGATCGCGGGGATCGCTGGCCGTGCTGGTTGCTTCGGGGTGGCTGGGGGTTTCGCCGATATTCAGGCTCTCTGGGCCCGCCTTGGGAGGGCCGCCCGCACAGCCCCCAAGCAGCAACGCCACTGCCAATGCTCCTGAACGCAGATACATATGAAAGTCCTAAGCTTTTTATTGGGTATTGGTATGAATTATATGATGGCCCGCCCCTTCTGGGCGGGCCAAAGACGTATTAGAGGGCGTGATCGATGCGGATGTCAATCGGCGCTGTAGGAAGAGTGCCTGTCGGCACGGTGACGGAGACCCCCTCAAAGGCGCCCTCCTTGTTCATGACGTTGCCGCCGCGGGAGAGGCGCGCCTTGAACTGCAGCTCGGCATGGGCCGCCAGCTTGCTGCCCTCCATCATGGCATCCCCGTCACCCAGGGAGAGGGTGAGCGGGAAGTGAGGACCCGGGATGCGCTTGACCGCGATGGGCATGGGCGGCCCGTTGGGGATCACCGCGAACACGAACAGGTGGGCATCCTCAGGCAGCTGGATCCCCGGCGCCAGGGTGATGTGAAGCGGGAATTCCCCCTCCTTCACCGCCAGCACCTGGGCCTCCTGCGCCTGTGCAGGCGCCTCCCCTTCCTGTGCAGCAGAGGCGGCGTTCACCGCCAGTCCGCGCTGGCGCAGTTGCTGCTTCGCATAGTCGATGGAGCGCTCCACCATGGTGTGGCGGGTCGAGCCTTTCTCCAGCAGCGGCAGCATGGCCTGCCAGCGAGCGAGGGCGGTCTGGAAGTCCTCTTTTTGCAGCGCCATGAAGGCGTGGACGGAGCGGGCCTCGATGTTGGCCGGATCCTCGGCGATGACGGCCTGCAACAGCTGATCCGCCCTGGCCTCCTCCCCCGTCATCATCAGGGCCTGGGCATAGGGCACCGCCACCAGCGCCTTCTGGGGCGCCAGGGCATAGGCCCGCTCCAGCGCCTCGCGGGCCATCTCTGGGTCATTGCCATCCAGGGTCAGACGCCCCAGCAACAGCCAGCCGCGATAGTCATTCGGTTCCTCTTTCAGCCGGGTGCGCAGCCCCAGGGTGAAGTCCAGCAGATCCTGCTCGGTCACCTGGGCGTCCCGCTCCACCAGGATGCGGTTGCTGAGCTCTCCCAGCCTGCTGCTGGCATCCTGCCAGCGGCTCACCTCCTGCCAGGCGCCAAGCTTGGCGTAGAGGCCGACGCTCACCGCCGCCAGCACCAGCACACCGGGGATCCAGATCAGGCTCTTGCCGCCGCGGGCGGTCTGCTCCACGTCGGGGATGTCGTCCAGCAGGCTGCGCTGCAGCTCCACCAGGGACTCCGACTCCTCGGCCAGCACCCCCTGTTCACGCTCCTCGCTAATCTCCAGCAGGCGCTGGCGATAGAGCTGCTTGTTGAGGGCCGAGCGGCTGATGCTCTGGCGCCCCTCGCCGCGCCAGAGCGGCACGATCAGCGCCAGGCTCGCCAGCACCAGCAGGGCGGCGCCCAGTATCCAGAATGGGGTCATGGTTTCTCTTCCTCTTTGAGCAGGGCGGCAAGCCGTGCCTGCTCTTCTGCGCTCAGGGCACCTTCAGGCTGTTGCAGGGTAGCGGGGACGTGGCGGCGGCTGCGCACCACCAGGGTGACCACGCCGATGACGATGACCAGCAAGGGGCCGAGCCAGAGGATCAGGGTCGAGGCCATCAGGGGGGGATCATAGAGGATGAAGTTGCCGTAGCGGGCCACCATGTAGTCCACCACTTCCTGCTTCTCCTTGCCCTCCCGCACCATCTGGTAGGTCTTGTCCCGCAAGTCCTTGGCGAGCCCGGCGTTGGAGTCCGCGATGTCCTGGTTCTGGCACTTGGGGCAGCGCAGCTCGCGGGTCAGCTCGCGAAAGGTCTGCTCCTGGGCGTCGCTGTCGAAGGTGTAGACATCGATGGCGGCGCGGGCCTGTCCGGCGCAGACGAGACCGGCTAGCAGCAACAGGGATGCGATCAGTGTTTTCATCAAGACGGCCTCACTTCATGGCATCGAAGATGGGTTTGAGGGTACTGGCCCAGACTTCCGGGTTCACGTCCCCCACGTGGCGATAGCGGATGATGCCCTGACTGTCGATGAAGAAGGTCTCGGGGGCGCCGTAGACCCCGAGATCCAGCCCCAGCATGCCGTCCGGATCATAGAGGTTGATCTGGTAGGGGTTGCCGAGCTCCGCCAGCCACTTGATGGCCTTGTCCCGCTCGTCCTTGTAGTTCATGCCGACGATGTAGATCCCCTGCCCCGCCAGCTCCTTGAGGTAGGTGTGCTCCCCGTAGCAGGTCGGGCACCAGGTGGCCCAGACGTTGAGCAGCATGGGGCGCCCCTTGAGGATGCTCCTGTCGTGTTGCTTGCCGAGATCGTAGATGTCCTGCAGGGTGAACACGGGCACCTCCTTGTCCACCATCACGGACTCGAGCTTGGTGGGATCGGAGTAGAGCCCCTTGAACAGGAACAGGGCCCCCAGCAGGAAGATGATGAAGGGCAGCAGATAGAGCCAGGTCTTCTTATTCATGCCTTGACCTCCTCGTCACGACGGCCGAACCGGTAGCGCTTGTCCAGCATGGCCAGCACGCCGCCGATGGCCATGAAGACGCCGCCAAACCAGATCCAGCGCACGAAGGGTTTGTAGTAGATCCGCACCGCCCAGGCGCCGTTGTCGAGCTGCTCGCCGAGCGCCGCATAGAGATCCCGGGTAAAGCCCGCATCGATGGCCGCCTCGGTCATCGGCATGCGGCTCACGGTGTACATCCGCTTCTCGGGCTTGAGCAGGGCCACCTGCCTGCCGTCCCGGTGCACCTCCAGCACACCCTTGAAGCCGTCGTAGTTGGGACCGTTCTTCTCCTTGATGCCGGTGAAGACGAACTCGTAATCGGCGAACTGGACGCGATCGCCTGCCTGCATGCGCAGGTCCTTCTCGATGCTGTAGTTCTGGGTGCAGGCGATGCCGATGATGCTGACCGCGAGCCCCACGTGGCCCAGGATCATGGCCCAGTGGCTGTTGCCCAGCCTGCGCACGCCGGTGGCGAAGCCGTGCTTGTGGGTGGCGCGCACCCAGGTCTCCTGCACGCTGGTGACGATGATCCAGACGCCCAGACCGATGCCGAGTGCGGCCCAGGGCTTGAAGTCTTCCGCGAAGGCGAGGGGCAGCAGGAAGGCGGCGGCCAGGCTCAGCACCAGGGCAACCACCACCTTGAGCCTGAGCTCCCCCAGCTCCTGGCGGCGCCAGCGAAACAGGGGGCCCACCCCCAGCAGCAGGGCGAACGGGATGATGAGCCAGCTGTAGATGTGGTTGAAGAAGGGGGTGCCGATGGAGATGCTGCCGAGCCCCAGCTCCTTGTGCACCAGGGGCAGCAGGGTGCCGAGCAGCACGGTGAGCAGGCCCGCCACCAGCAGGATGTTGTTGCCAAGGAGCAGGGTCTCGCGACTCCACAGCTCGTGCTTGCCGTGGCTCTTCACCTGGGAGCCCTTGAAGGCAAACAGCAGCAAGGATGAGCCTATCACCGCCAGCAGGAAGCCCAGGATGAAGAGGCCCCGGGTCGGGTCCGAGGCGAACGCATGGACGGACACCAGCACGCCGGAGCGCACCAGGAAGGTCCCCAGCAGGCTCAGGGAGAAGGCGGAGAGCGCCAGCAGCACTGTCCAGGCCTTGAAGGTGGCGCGCTTCTCGCTCACCGCCAGCGAGTGCAGCAAGGCCGTGCCTGCCAGCCAGGGCATGAAGGAGGCGTTTTCCACCGGATCCCAGAACCACCAGCCGCCCCAGCCGAGCTCGTAATAGGCCCACCAGGAGCCGAGCACTATGCCCAGCGTCAGGAAGACCCAGGCCGCCATGGTCCAGGGACGGGACCAGCGCGCCCAGGTGGCGTCGAGGCGCCCCGTCATCAGGGAGGCGATGGCGAAGGCGAAGGCCACCGAGAAGCCCACATAGCCCATGTAGAGCATGGGGGGGTGGAAGATGAGGCCGGGATCCTGCAGCAGGGGGTTCAGGTCACGCCCGTCCACCGGGAAGTACGGCAGGGTGCGGGTGAAGGGATCCGAGGTGAACAGCACGAAGGCGGTGAAGCCCACCGAGATGAGCCCGAGCACCCCCAGCACCCGGGCCACCGCATCCAGCGGCAGCCGGCGGCTGAAGAGGGCGACGGCCGCGGTCCAGCCCCCCAGGGTCAGTACCCAGAGCAGCAGGGACCCCTCGTGGGCCCCCCACACCGCCGAGATGCGATAGGCCAGCGGCAGCAGGCTGTTGGAGTTGGTGGCCACGTACTGCACGGTGAAGTCGTTGTCGATAAAGGCCCAGGTGAGGCAGAGGAACGACAGCAGCAGCAGCAGGAACTGGCTGTAGGCGAGCGGTCGGGCCGCCGACATCATGCCGAGTCGGCCGAGATGGGCCCCGATCAAGGGGTAGCTCCCCAGCAGCAGGGCGGTGGCAAAGGCCAGGATCAGGGCGAATTGACCGAGTTCAGGGATCATGACTGGCTTCCTTTCAATCGAGCCGCGGCATGAACCGGTGCACGGGAGAGAGACGGGGAGAAGGGCGCGGGTAGCTCCGGGATCATTGCTTGGCTCCCTGCAACTGCGCCTCTGTGTATTCGGGCTTGAAGTGCATGCCGCTGGTGGCGTCTGCCACTTCCGGCGGCATGTAGTTTTCGTCGTGTTTGGCCAGCACCTCGAAGGCCGCCACCGTGGTGGCATCCTTGAGATTGCCCTGGGCGACTATGCCCTGCCCCTCACGGAACAAGTCCGGCAGGATGCCGTCAAACTCCACCTTCACCATGTGGCCGCCGTTGTCCACCAGCTTGAAGGCAACCTTGAGGCTCTGGGGGTCCCGCTCGACCGAGCCCGGCACCACCAGGCCGCCGATGCGCAGGCGCTGCCCCTCCTCCGGCTTGATCTTGTCCGGCCCCTTGCCCTCCACCAGCTCGCTCGGGGTGTAGAAGAGGTCGATGTTCTGGCTGAGGGCATAGAGCACCAGGCCGATCACGCCGGCGAGGCCCAGGCTGATCGCCAGTATGATGGTGAGGCGTTTCTTGCGGCGCGGGTTCATAGGGTGTTCTCCATCTGCTGGGCCGCCTTGCGGCGGGCCTCCCGCGCCTGCTTGTTGCGCAGTTCGCCGAGCAGGCTGCGGGTCTTCAACCGGGTGGAAATGACGAGGCCGACCAGGCAGAGCCCGGTCAGACCGAAGGAGAGCCAGACGTAGAAGGCGTAGCCCCCCATGGCCATGAAATCACTGAACGAGGCAAAGTGCATGCTTACTTCTCCTGGCTGGCGATGTCGGCGACCCAGGGGCGGTGCCACTCCCGCATCAGGAGCTCGTTCCTGAAACGCATCAGGGTCAGGGCCCCCAGGAAGGCCGAGAACGCCAGTATCATGATGAGCAGCGGCCACAGCATCTCGGGGGAGATGGAGGGTTTGTCAAACTTGGTGATGGTGGCCCCCTGGTGCAGGGTGTTCCACCACTCCACCGAGTAGTGGATGATGGGCAGGTTGATCACCCCCACCAGCGCCAGGATGCCGGCGGCACGGCCCGCCACCACCTTGTCGCTGAAGGCGTTGTAGAGGGCGATGACGCCGAGGTAGAGGAACAGCAGGATGAGCTCCGAGGTGAGCCGTGCGTCCCACACCCACCAGGTGCCCCACATGGGCTTGCCCCAGGCGGCGCCGGTAAAGAGGGCGATGAAGGTGAAGACGGCGCCCACCGGGGCGATGGCCGCCACCGTCATGTCCGCCATGCGCAGCTGCCACACCAGGCCGATGAAGGCCGCCACCGCCATGGTGGAGTAGGCCCCCATGGAGAGGATGGCGGAGGGCACGTGAATATAGATGATCCTGAAAGAGTCCCCCTGCTGGTAGTCAGCGGGGGCAAAAGCCAGCCCCCAGACGGTGCCTATGATGAAGGCGAGCAGGCTTGTCGCGGCAAACCAGGGCAACAGGGTGCCGGCCAGCCCATAGGCACGCTCGGGTTTGGCATAAGGGTGCAACCATTTCCACATAGCTCACAGAACCTTTCAGTTATTAATTCTTAAGTGGCGAGGCCTACCATACCCACGGGGGGGAAACATCATATCCCCCGAAAGCAGTAAGCCGCCATCCCCTTGATCTATCTCAACAATATCGCCAAAAAAACGGCCTCAAAAAAGGACGTTCCACCAAATTAATCAGTTGACGCTGACCCGCAGCGCCGCCGAGATGGCCAGGGGGGTCAAGGTGACGGCCCCCACCAGCATGGCCCCCAGGATGGCGAGCTGTCCGGCATAGGGCAACCCCATGCTCGCCGCGTCTATGGCGGAGGTGGCGAAGATCAGCACCGGAATATAGAGCGGCAGCAGCAGCAGGCTGAGCAGCACGCCCCCCTTGCGCAGCCCCGCCGTCAGCGCCACCCCGACCGCCCCGAGCAGGCTCAGCACAGGGGTGCCGAGGGCCAGGGTGGCCACCACGGCCAGATAGGTCTTCATGTCCAGGGAAAGCAGGATGGCCAGCAGCGGGGAGATGAGCAGCAGCGGCAGGCCGGTCAGCAACCAGTGAGCGATCACTTTGGCCAGGGCCAGCAGCCCGAGCGGATGGGGCATCAGCATCATCTGCTCCAGGGCGCCGTCGCTGAAGTCATCGCGAAACAGCCGCTCCAGGGAGAGCATGGCCGCCAGCAGGGCCGCCACCCAGATGATGCCGGGGGCGATGCGGGCCAGCAGCTGGGGCTCGGGCCCGATACCGAGCGGGAACAGGGTGATGACGATGAGGAAGAACCAGAGCGGATTGAAGATGTCGGCCCGCTGGCGCAGGGCCATCAGCAGTTCGCGGTGAATAAGGTGGAAGACGGCGCGCAGCATGGGCTACTCCTGCAACGGCGAGGACAGGGAGAGGGTCTTGAGACGCCCCTGCATCAGGGTCAGATCCTGGTGGGTGGTGAGCACCACCATGCCCCCCCGATCCGCGTGGGTCAGGAACAACTGCTCCAGCACCCGAACCCCCTGCTTGTCGATGGCGGTGAAGGGCTCGTCCAGGATCCAGAGCGCCGGCCGGTCGCTCAGCCAGAGCCTGGCCAGGGCCACCCGCCGCTGCTGCCCCGCCGAGAGCTGGCCCGCGGGATAGTCCTCGAAACCGGCTAGGCCGACCTGGGCCAGCACCCGCCACAGATCCACCTCGCCCCCGGCTGTGCCGTGCAGCTTCTGGTAGAAGGAGAGGTTCTCGAGGGGGGTCAGGGTCGCCTTGACCCCGGGCTGATGGCCCAGGTAGAGCAGGCTGGCATGGTACTCGTCCCGGCAGCGGCGGATGTCCTCCCCGTTCCAGCACACCTCCCCCGCGAAGGGCTGGGAGAGGCCGGTCAGCAGGCGCAGCAGGCTGGTCTTGCCCACCCCGTTGGGCCCTTCAATCTGCATCAGATCCCCCGAGCGCACCGCGAAGGAGAGATGTTCAAACAGGGTGCGATCTTCACGTACGCAGCTCAGATTGTTCGCTTGAAGCAGCATGAGGATTGAATCGTTGAAAATGAGGCGGCCTGCATCTTAACACAGGATCCGGAGGCGTCTTTTCAAAGATGCCGATAATCAACAAGATTTGTGGGGAAGATCGCGCCCCATCAAAGAGGCTTGATACCAAAGGAATATCGGCCACCCCTGTCTTGGCACCGCACGGGGATGGAAGGGAAAACGGGGAGGCCTCGGCCTCCCCGCAACACATCCGTCAGCTCCGTCCCTTGCGCAGGGAGATCAGCAGCTCCGCCTCGGCCTGGGGCAACTCGCACTCGCTCATCACCTCGTCGAGATCGGCGCCGAGCTCCACCATCTTGGCGGCCCGGCTGTAGAGGCGGCGCTCAGGATCCTGCAGGGTCAGCTCCTGCTGGCTGTCGTGGATCTTCTGCATGGCGCCCTCTGCGGCCTGCAGCCGCTGACCCATGCCGATGGCACCGGTATGCAGCTCCATCATCTGCTTGCGCAGACTCTCGAGCTGGCCCTGCAGCGCCTCCACCCTGGCCTCGGACTCTCGCTGGCGACGACGGTGACCCAGGATCCCGTAAAGGGCCAGCACCAGTGCGAGCAAGGACAACCCCAAGGCTGCAAATTCAATCATCAAACCATCACCTTCCTATCAGGGTAAACGGACAAGGAGCGCAGGCGCCCGGCCTGGTGCCTTGCACGCCCTGCTCCCGTTACAGGGAACCGATATCGTCCCACTCTTCGTCGGAGAGCAGCTTGTTGAGATCCACCAGGATCAGCAGCTGGCCATCGCGGTTGCTGACGCCCTGGATGAACTTGGCGCTCTCCTCGGTGCCCACCGCCGGGGCGGCATCGATCTCGGAGGAGCGCAGATAGACCACTTCGGCCACGCTGTCCACCATGATGCCGATCACCTGCTTCTCCGCCTCTATGATGACGATGCGGGAGTTCTCGCTCACGTCACCGGCCGGCAGGCCGAAACGGGAGCGGGTATCGATGACGGTCACCACGTTGCCACGCAGGTTGATGATGCCCAGCACGTAGTCCGGTGCACCCGGGACCGGGGCGATCTCGGTGTAGCGCAACACCTCCTGGACCTGCATCACGTTGATGCCATAGGTCTCGTTTTCCAACTGGAAGGTCACCCACTGCAGCACTTCGTCTTCGGCCAGATTCTGTGCGATATTGCGCTTCTCTGTCATCTTCTTGATCCTTGTATGAACCCGTCAACGGGTAAAATTAGCAATAAAACCATGGCAGTGCCGATCTTGTCAGCGCCCTTCGATGTTCACGCCGCGACCGAGCAGCACCAGCAGCTCCCTGACGTGCAACAGGGCGCACATCTTCTCCTTGACCATGCCAGCCAGCCAGGGGCGCTTGCCCTCCTGATGGCGCCACTTCACCTGATCCCGGTGCAGCAGTTCGGTGCCCTTCAACTGATGACAGGCCAGTCCCCAGGGTGATTCCCCCAGCATAATCAGATATTTGTAATCGTCCATCGCCAGATGCTGGCCCGGCATGACCCACTGGGCCGTGTCCACCACGTTCATCTTCTGCTCCCTGGAGGTCATGATCCCCTTGTACCAGCCCGGCTGGCCGAACAGGGAGGTCACCTCCCCCAGCTGATGGATGCCGCCAAGCTCGGTCAGGGGCACCGCGAAGGTCACCCCGGCCACATCGAAGAAGAGCGCCTGAAACTCGTTGCCGGTGTCCAGGTTCTCCCAGGTCGAGGGAGCGGGCGCCGCCTCAAGCGCACGCTCGGGCTCGGCCACCGCCAGGGCCACGGGTTCGGGCTCCGCCACCACGACCTCGGGCGGCGCCAGGGCCACCTCGGGCTCGGTGTCGACCGCCTCGGCCTCGAGCTGAAATGGCTCGACATGGACCTCTTCGTGGCTCAGGGCATCCATCTCGAACTGCACCTGGCCCACCTGGGCGAGCAGCTCGCTCAGTTGCGCCAGCCTGGCATCCGCCTCCAGATAGGGGGCGGCGGTCACCTCCGGCAAGGCAGCGGGCTGACGCTGCAGCGCCGGGGCCGGCGCCTCGTCCTCCGGATCCTCCCGCAGCAGGGCATCGTCCAGCAACAGGGAGTGGAAATAGTCGTCCATGGCCCGAACCTGGGTGGTCTCTCTCATGGCTTCACCTCCTGGGTCCGTTGACGCTCCAGGGCGTCGAGATGGTTGAGCAGGGTCTCATAGGCATAGGTGCCGCGGCTGCCCGGCGCATAGATGGACGGGGGAATGTGCACCAGGCTCGCATCCCGGAACTTGGTGTCGATGGGAATGACCGCATTCCACACCGCCTCGCCATACTGCTCCTTGATGGACTGCAGTGTCATCAGGGAGGCCCGGGTGCGCTTGT
The DNA here is from genome assembly GCF_040908055.1 of Aeromonas sp. R7-4. Lineage (NCBI taxonomy): Bacteria > Pseudomonadati > Pseudomonadota > Gammaproteobacteria > Aeromonadales > Aeromonadaceae > Aeromonas > Aeromonas sp. R7-4. The sequence goes on along the minus strand of NZ_JBFODA010000018.1, from coordinate 30,548 downwards.
CAAACATGGTCGGGATCACGGTGTAGCGAAACTTCTCCCGCTTGGAACGCTGCATGATCTCGAAGGTCTTCATCATCCGCTCCAGCCCCTTCAGGGCCAGGAACTCGGTCTGCACCGGCACCAGGATGCGATCGCAGGCCGCCAGCGCGTTCACCATCATCACCCCCAGCACGGGCGGGCAGTCGATGAGCACGTAGTCAAACTGATCCTGCACCCGCAGCAGGGCGCGCTTGAGCACCAGCCCCATCCCCTCCCGGTTGCCCATCACCCGGTCCAGGGTAGCCAGCGTGATGGACGCGGGCAGCAGGCTGATGTTCTCGAACCTTGTCTTGAGGGTCATCCGGTTGACTAGCTCCGCACTGGGTTTGGCCGCCTGGAACAGCTCGTACAGGGTGCCCTCCAGCCGGTCCGAGTCGAAGTCGAGATAGGAGGTCAGGGAGGCATGGGGATCGGTGTCGATCAGCAGTACCCGCTGGCCACGCTGGGCCAGAATGCCCGCCAGGGAGACGACCGTGGTGGTTTTACCGACTCCACCCTTCTGATTGGCAACCGTCCAAACAATCACTGTATCAATCCTGCCTTGTTGTTATGCGTATGCCACCACCCGGCAGCGTGACCACCCTGACGTTTTCACTGTCGACACTCTGCAACTCGTCCTGCACCGGCGTCCCCGTCAGCGGTTTGACGGTAGCTGGCGGCACCCAGGCGAATCTGGAGATGGCGACCACCACCTTGCGATTCTGTAATCGTCCCTGCTCGCTGCCGTTGTCGGCGAAGGGGGAGAACTCCCCGTAGGCCTCGTAGGCGAGCCGCTCTGGGGCGATTCCCTTGCCCACCAGGGCGGTGAGCACCGCCTCGGCTCGGGCGGCGGACAGCGTCCAGTTGGAGCGGAAAATCTCGTTGTTTATCGGCTGGTTATCCGTGTAACCCCGCACCCTGACATAGTTATCGACCGGTTTCAGAATACCTGAAAGCGTATCGAGCACGGGGCCGGCATTGCTGCCGAGGAAGGCACTGCCGCTGTTGAACAAGAGACCCGAGCTCAGCTCCACCGTCAGCCAGTCGTCGTCCTTCGCCAGCTTGACCACGCCGGCGTCGACCAGGGCGCCCATGGCCTGCTGAAGCTGCAGATCTATCGTGGCAAGGGCCGTGCCATCTTGCTGAACTGGCGTACCCGTGATGGGGGCCTGCGAGGGAGATGGCGACGCCTCGCTCTCCAGCAAGGAGGGGGCGGCCGACACCGGGTTGTTGAGCAGGGACTTGCCCTGCCCCTCCAGCAGGCCATCGCTGCGCGGCACCTGGTTGAATGCCCTGGTCATGCCCTCGATGACGGCGCGGTACTCCTCCTTGTTGACGATGGCCACGGAGTAGAGCACCACGAAGAGGGCGAAGATGAGGGTCATGTAATCGGCGTAGGAGACCAGCCAGCGATCGAGATGTTCTCGTCCTTGCAGGTGCAAACGATAGCGCTTGCGCATGGCTATTCCCCTTTCAGATAAGCCCGTAGCCGCCGTTCAACCTGCTGGCCGTTCTCCCCGTGGGCGATGGCCAGCAGTCCCTCCAGGGTCATCTCCTGATAGAGACCGTAATGGTAGTGGAAGGCCCGCAGGCGGTTCGCGATGGGTAGATAGAGGAGGTTGGCAAAGCCGACCCCGTAGATGGTGGCGACGAAGGCGACGGCGATACCGGCTCCCAGGGTGCCCGGCTCCTCCAGGTGGAACATGGCCTGGATGAGGCCTATCACGGCCCCTATGATGCCGATGGTCGGGCTGTAGCCCCCCATGGCCTCGAACACCCTGGCCGCATGCTCGTTGCGCTCCTGCTCGATGTCGATGTCCGCCTCCAGCAGGCGGCGCAGATCCTCGATGGGGACCCCGTCCACTATCATGGTGAGCCCCTGGCGGGTGAAGGGATCGGGCTCCTCTTCGGCCTGGTTCTCCAGCGCGAGCAAGCCCTGCTGGCGCGCAAACTGGGCCCAGGCCTGCAGACGCTCGGCCTGATGCACCAGATCCCGCTGCGGCGGAAACAGCATCCAGGCCGCCTGCCTGAGGGCGGACAGCATGTACTTGCGGGGCGTTTGCAGGATCACCGCCCCCCAGGTACCGCCGACCACGATGACGAAGGCCGGGCCGTCGAGCAGGGTCAGCAGGCTGCCACCGTGCCACCACTGGGCAACGGCGAGCGCCCCCAGCGCCAGCACCAGGCCAAGCATGCCCATGGTCAGCGACCCAACTCGACCAGGATGCGCTGGGCCACCCTGTCCAGCGGCAGGGATTCGCTCGCGATGCCGGCCTTGGCGACGGCCTGGGGCATGCCATAGACCACGCAGGAGGCTTCATCCTGGGCCCAGATGGTGGCGCCCTGCTCCTTGAGCAGGCGGGCACCATCCCGGCCATCCGCCCCCATGCCGGTCAAGACGATGGCCAGCACCTTGTCGCCATAGGTCTTGGCGGCCGAGGCGAAGGTGATGTCGACGCAGGGCTTGTAGTTGACCTTGTCGTTGCCCTCGATGATGCGAAGGCGGGCACCGGGCCCGCGCCCTTCCAGCAGCATCTGCTTGCCGCCCGGGGCGAGGTAGGCGTGACCAGGCCTCAGCACGTCGCCGTCCTCCGCCTCCTTGACCCCGATCTGGCACAGGCCGTTGAGACGGGCGGCGAAGGCCGCGGTGAAGGTGGCCGGCATATGCTGGATTAACAGGATCGGATGGGGGAAATCGCCCGGCAGCTTGGTCAGCACGTTCTGCAATGCCACCGGCCCGCCGGTGGAGGTGCCGATGGCCACCAGCTGGTAGCTCTTGCCGCTGCGCTTGAAGCTGGCGGGGGCGCTCGGTGCACGCACGGGTTCTGGCTGACGCTCGGTGGGGCGGGTCAGGGCACCGCCGAGGGCGGGCCGCACCAGGGGCTCGGGCGCCCGGGGCCGGGTCGTCATCAGGAAACGCTTGCGGGCGATCTCCTTGACCCGCTGCTGCAGCAGGCTGACCGCCTCGTCCTTGTCCCGGGCGATGTCTTCGAATTTCTTGGGCAGAAAATCGAGGGCACCGGCATCCAGCGCATCCAGGGTCGCCTTGGCCCCCTCGTGAGTGAGGGAGGAGAACATCAGGATGGGGGTCGGACACTTGGCCATGATCTCGCGCACGGCGCTGATGCCGTCGAGCACCGGCATTTCGATGTCCATGGTGATGACGTCCGGCCGCAACTGCAGCGCCTTGTCTACCGCCTCCCGTCCGTTCTGGGCCGTGTCGATCACCGTCATCAGGGGATCCTGATTGATGATCTCGCTGACCCGACGACGGAAGAAACTCGAATCGTCGACCACTAATACCTTGACTGCCATTGTTATTCTTTTAACTCCTTGAGCCAGACGCTCAGTGGCGACGGGCATAGGCCTTGAGCAGGCTGGGCACATCCAGGATGAGGGCGATGCCGCCGTCGCTGGTGATGGTGGCACCGGCCATGCCGGGGGTCCCCTGCAGCAGGTTGTCCAGGGGCTTGATCACCACCTCTTCCTGGCCGATGAGGTTGTCCACGACGAAGCCCACCTGCTGGGTGCCGATCTGGACGATGACCACGTGGCCTGTGTCCTGGCGCGCAGACTTGGCGCCACGCACCAGCCACTTGTGCAGGTAGAACAGCGGGATAGCCTTGTCGCGGACTATGATGGTGAGCTGGCCGTCCACCACGTTGGCCTTCTTCAGGTCCAGGTGGAAAATCTCGTTCACGCAGCCGAGCGGCAGGGCGAAGGTCTGCTGGCCCACTTCCACCATCAGGGTCGGCAGTATGGCCAGGGTCAGGGGCACCTTGATTTCCAGCCGGGTGCCCTTGCCCCAGGTGGAATCGATGTGTACCGAGCCATTGAGGCTGACGATGCTGGTCTTCACCACGTCCATGCCGACGCCGCGGCCGGAGATGTCGGAGATCTCGGACTTGGTGGAGAAACCGGGGGCGAAGATCAGGTTATAGGCGTCGTTGTCGCTCATGCGCGCCGCGCTGTCGGCATCCAGCACGCCGCGGCTGATGGCGATGGATTTCAGCTTCTCCGGATCCATGCCGGCGCCGTCATCCTCGATGCAGAGCAGGATGTGATCCCCCTGCTGGGAGGCGCTCAGGGTGATGGTGCCCTGACGGGGCTTGCCCGCCTTCTCGCGCACGTCCGGCATCTCGATGCCGTGGTCGCAGGAGTTGCGCACCAGGTGAACCAGGGGGTCGGCCAGGGCCTCCACCAGGTTCTTGTCCAGATCCGTCTCCTCCCCCACCATCACCAGCTCGATCTCTTTCTTGAGGGTGCGGGCCAGATCGCGCACGACCCGCGGGAAGCGGCCGAACACCTTCTTGATGGGCTGCATGCGGGTCTTCATGACCGCGCCCTGCAGATCGGCGGTCACCACATCCAGGTTGGCCACCGCCTTGGACATCTCTTCGTCGTTGCTGGCGATGCCGAGGCTCACCAGGCGGTTACGCACCAGCACCAGCTCCCCCACCATGTTCATGATGACGTCCAGGGTCTTGGTGTCCACCCGCACCGTGGTGTCGCTCTGCACCGCGCCGCTCTCGGCGGGGGCGGCCGGCTTGGCAGGGGCGGCCTTGGCCGGCGCGGCAACGGGTTCGGAGGCGGGCTTGGCCGCCACCGGCGCCTTGGGGGGCGTCACGGGGGGGGAGGCTGGCGCCTTGGGCTCGGGGGTCGGGGCAGCAGCAGCCATGCTGTGCTGGGGCCCCTGACCACGACCGTGCAGCTCGTCCAGCAGGCGCTCGAACTCGTCGTCGTCGATGAGCTCGTCCACCTCTTTCTGGACCGACTGAAGCGGCGTCAGATCGGGGGCACCACCGTGCTGGCCCTGGCCGTGGAGCTGGTCGAGCAGCGCCTCGAACTCGTCGTCTGTGATGTCCCCTGAACCGCTCAGCACGGGGACGGCAGAGACGGTCGGGGCCTTGCCGACACCGTGCAGCTCGTCGAGCAGGCGCTCGAATTCGTCGGCGGAGATCTCGTCGATGGAGCCGCCGCCATTGACGGCCACCGGCTCGCTCGGGGCGACGATGACGGGCTCGGGTTCGGGCTCGGGTTCTGGCTGTGACTGGGCGGCGACGCTGGCGGTGCGCAGCTGCTCCTGCCCCTCGGGCTTGCACAGCTCGTGCAGATCGTGCAGCAGGTCGGGAGAGGCCGGGCTTATCTCCTCGCGGTTCTGCACCTGGGCAAACATGACGTTGATGGCGTCCAGCGCCTGCAAGATGACGTCCATCAGCTCGGCGCTGAGGGTCCGCTTGCCGTTGCGCAGCATGTCGAACAGGTTCTCGGCGCCGTGGCAGACGTCCACCAGCTCGGTCAGGGAGAGGAAGCCAGCCCCCCCCTTGACGGTATGGAAGCCGCGGAAGATGGCATTCAACAGATTCTTGTCATCGGGTCGCTTTTCCAGGTCGACCAGTTGTTCAGACAACTGTTCCAATATTTCTGATGCTTCGACCAAAAAGTCTTGCAGTATGTCTTCATCAACTTCGAAGGCCATGCGTCACTCCATTAGAATCCCAGGCTAGACAGCAGATCGTCCACATCATCTTGACCATTGACCACGTCGGACCTCGTCTGCGGGTTCATGATGGGACCTTCCGCCTCGATGCCGCTCGCCGGCAGGCTGCGCGCCGAATGATCGATAACGCCCTCACCAAACATGGTCAGCATCTCTATCAACTTTGTTTCAACTTCCTGCACCAGCTTGATCACCTTGCGGATCATCTGACCGGTCAAGTCCTGGAAATCCTGAGCCATCAGGATCTCCGTCAGCAGTTGTCGTAACTTATCGGCATCGCTTTCCGAAGCCTTAATAAAATCATTCAGTTGATGACAGAGCGCCTTGAATTGACCCAGCTCCAGATCCCGGCTCATCAGGGCATTCCAATTGGGCATGACCAGCTGAATGTTGTCATTGAGTCGATCGGCGATGGGGAGACTGGCCTCCACCGCATCCATGGTGCGGTTGGCCGCCTTGTCCGTCATGTCGATGACATAGCTGAGGCGCTCCCGGGCATCCGGGATCTCATGGGTGGCCAGGTCGGGGATCCTGGGATCCAGGCGAAAATCTTGCAATGAGTTGTGCAACTGGCGGGTCAACTGCCCCACCTTGTCAAACAGGGCTGCCGCGTTGGGGGCACACACATCGGCGAGGATGTTGTCGGCCTGTTCAAACTCCTCTCGCTCCAGGTGGGCAACCAGCATCCTTGCCTGTTCAAGCGAGATCATGGCACTCGTTTTGGCCTTCATCCCTGCCGCTCCTTAGCCGATTCGTTCAAAGATTTTGTCGAGCTTCTCTTTGAGGGTGGCGGCGGTGAACGGCTTGACGATGTAGCCATTGACCCCTGCCTGGGCGGCTTCGATGATCTGCTCGCGCTTCGCTTCGGCAGTCACCATCAGGACCGGCAGGTGCTTGAGTTTGTCATCGAGGCGAATGGCCTTGAGCAGGTCGATGCCCTGCATGCCCGGCATGTTCCAGTCGGTGACCACAAACTGGAAGTCGCCGTTCTTGAGCATCGGCAGCGCCGTGTTGCCATCGTCTGCTTCATGGGTGTTGTTGTATCCCAGGTCACGCAGCAAGTTCTTGATAATCCGGCGCATCGTTGAAAAATCATCGACGATGAGGATTTTCATGTTCTTGTCCAAAGTTCCTCCTAAATAGCCGTCAAGACGGCTCGCTTACATGATGCAGATCGCAGGTTTTATGGTGCGGATTATGCCTTAGAGTTGCGCTCCAGTGTAGCCAGTACAGTCACTTATACATTCCAATCTCGCAGACGGGCGCGCAGTCTGTGCATGGCCTGGCTGTGGATCTGGCTCACGCGAGACTCGCTCACGCTCAATACCTCGCCGATCTCGCGCAGGTTCAATTCTTCGTCGTAATAGAGGGAGAGCACCAGGGCCTCCCGCTCCGGCAGTCGGGCGATGTGCTCGGCCAGGGCGCCCTGAAAGCGCTCGGCCGCCAGATCGTCGTAACCGCCGTGGCTGGCATCATCGGGATGCCCTATCACATCCTCGCTGACCCCCAGATCCTCGATGCCGATGATCTTGCCGCAGGAGACATCCTGCAGCATGGCGTGATACTCCCCGAGGGAGACCCCCATGTTGGCGGCCACCTCGGTGTCCCTGGCATCCCGGCCATGGGCCTGCTCCACGTTCTCGATCGCCTCGGCGATGGCGCGGCTGTTGCGGTGCACCGAGCGGGGCACCCAGTCCCCGCGGCGGATCTCGTCGAGCATGGCGCCGCGGATGCGGATGCCGGCATAGGTTTCAAAGCTGGCGCCCTTGCTGCCGTCAAAATTGCGGGAGGCTTCGAGCAGCCCAATCATACCTGCCTGGATCAGGTCATCCAGCAAGACACTGCTTGGCAGGCGAGCCAATAAATGCTGGGCAATCCGCTTGACCAGCGGAGCGTGACGCTCGACCAGCACGTAGGAATCCTGATGACGCAAGTATGCTTGGGCTTTATTCACGGGAGTCTTCCTGTGTTATGACCGGCTTTTGCAACAAGTTTTCCAGGAAAAATTCGAGGTGCCCCCCCGGCTGGTTCGGGATGGGCCAGCTCGCCGCCTTGTTGGCCAGGGCACGGAATGCCAGGGAGGCGGGGGATTTCGGAAACGCCTCGACGATCAGCTTCTGCTTGCGCACGGCGGCCCGCAGGTTGGTGTCGTAAGGGACGCAGGCCACCAGTTCCAGGGAGGTGTCGAGGAAGCGGTCGGTGACCCGGGTCAGCTTGGCGAACAGCTCCTGCCCCTCGCGCAGGGAGCGGACCATGTTGGCCACCACCTTGAAGCGGAACACGCCGTGATCCTTGGAGAGGATCTTGATGAGGGCGTAGGCGTCGGTGATGGAGGTGGGCTCGTCGCACACCACCACCATGATGTCCTGGGCGGCGCGGGTGAAGCTCAGCACCATGTCGGAGATCCCCGCCGCCGTGTCCACCAGCAGCACGTCCACCTGGGTCTTCATCTCGCCGAAGGCGCGGATGAGCTCGGCGTGCTGCACCGGCGACAGCTCGACCATGGACTGGGTGCCCGAGGTGGCCGGCACTATCATCATGCCGTAGGGGCCCTCGACGATGATGTCGTCTATGGTGCACTCCCCCGCCAGCACGTGGGAGAGGTTGCGGTGCACCCGCAGCCCCAGCATGACGTCGACGTTGGCCAGACCCAGGTCGGCATCCAGCACCAACACCCGTTTGCCCTGGGCGGCCATGGCTCCCGCCACGTTCAGGGTCACGTTGGTCTTGCCGACGCCCCCCTTGCCTCCGGACACGGCGATCACTTTCACTCGATTGTTTTGACGCATTTTGCGCAGACCACTCGCCTGATCCATATACATGTTACTCATAAAACTCCGAATCTTCGGTCTCGCCGAAACCCGATCCCCAGAAATAGGGATCCTCTGCTTCCCGCTCCAGCGACCCCATGGCGGCACCGACCAGCAGCGCCGCGTTGGCAACTTGAATATCTTCCGGCACCCGCTGCCCGTCGGTGATGTAGCTGATGGGCAGGGCGTTCTGAATGCAGACGTTGATCACTTCCCCCAGATTCAGGCTCTCGTCGAGCTTGGTCAGGATGCAGCCGGAGAGCGGAATGCGCCTGAAATGATCCACCGCCTCCTGCATCACCCGCCGCTGGGAGGTGGCCGACATGACCAGATAGCTGCGAATGCGCACCTTGGCGTTCTTCACCAGGGTATCGAGCTGCTCGGTCAGGCGGATGTCCCGCTGACCCACCCCGGCGGTGTCGATGAGCACCAGCCGGCGATGGCGGAACTGGTAGAGCGCATTGGCCAGCTCTTCGGCGTCCCGCACCTGGCGCACCGGGCAGCCCATGATGCGACCATAGGTCTGCAGCTGTTCGTGGGCGCCGATCCGGTAGTTGTCCGTGGTGATGAGCGCCACCTGCTCGGCGCCATATTTCATGGCGAAGCGGGCCGCCAGCTTGGCGATGGTGGTGGTCTTGCCCACCCCGGTCGGGCCGAGCAGGGCCACGGCGCCGCCCTGACGCAGGATCTCGTCCTCGCTGATCTTGAGCTGGGCCGTCAGCACCTCGGCCAGCTGGGCCATGGCCTGATGGATGGGCATGTCCTCGGGGATGAGCCCCGCCAGCTGATCGGCGAAGGCGTCGTCGAAGCCCATCTTCTTGAGCTCCTTGATGAGCAGGGCGCGCATGGGCTCACGGCGCTCCACCTCCTGCCACATCAGGCCGGAGATCTGGTGCTCCAGCAACTTGCGGATGCTGGCCATCTCCTTGCGCATCCCCTCCATCTCCTGATCCCGCTGGGGGGACTGGGCAGGACGGGACGCGGCGGCCGGACGCGGCTTGGGCTTGGCGGGCTCGGGCGCCGCCCCCCACTGGCCCTGTTCGGCCAGGGTTCTGGGGGCGCTGCCGGCCGCGGCCAGCCCGGCGGACTGGGTGCCGGCAGCGCTATTGGTCTGCCAGGAGGCCGGCGCAGCATTGCCGTTGCCCGCCCCATTCCCGGACCAGGGGCCCTGGGCTGCATTGCCGCCCGCGGGGTTGGCCGGGTTGAGCTTCTGCTGGCGCGCCAGCAGGGCGGCCAGGGTATCGGCATAGTATTCGTTCTGTTCCTTGGGCGGCGCCGCACGCGTCATCTGCTTGCCCGCAGACGAGATATTGACGCTCTCTTCGTTCAACTGACGGCGAACCGGCGCGTCTTTGGGCCCCGGCACCTGGGACTGGTAATCGACGGCCGCGACTATCTCCACCCCACCGGTGACCTTCTTGTTGGACATGATGACGGCATCGGGCCCGAGAGTCTCCTTGACCTCGGCCAGCGCCGTGCGCATGTCTTTGGCAAAAAACCGCTTAATCTTCACCCGTCATCTCCGCTAACTAGCCCTGTCCCACCGCACTGACGATGCGGATCTGCTTGTCGTCAGGCACTTCCTGATAGGACAGCACGCGTAATCCAGGAATGGCATTCTTGACAAATTTCGCCAGGGTATTGCGCAATATCCCCGATGTCAGAAGCACGGCCGGCTGGCCTTCCAGTTCTTGTCGTTGAGTGGCTTCCACCAGGGAGCGCTGCATCCGCTCCGCCAGTCCCGGCTCGATGCCGGCGCCATCTCCCCCACCTGCCTGCAGGGATTGATGCAATATACGTTCCAACTCCGGTGACAGGGTGATCACCGGCAGCTCGGGCTCTGGGCCGGCGATCTCCTGCACGATGAGTCTGCGCAGGGCGATGCGGCAGGCCGCGGTCAGCACTTCCGGGTCCGGGCTGCGGGGCGCATATTCCACGAGGGTCTGCAGGATAGTGCGCATATCGCGAATTGGCACGCCTTCATTGAGGAGATTTTGCAGTACCTTCACCAGGTTGCCCATGCTGATCACCTCGGGAACCAGCCCTTCCACCAGCTTGCTCTGGTGTTTCCCTATCATGTCCAGCAGTTGCTGCACTTCGTCGTGGCCAAGCAGCAGGGCGGCGTGGTTGGAGAGGATCTGGCTCAGGTGGGTGGCCACCACGGTGGCCGCATCGACCACGGTATAGCCCAGAGTCTGCGCCTGGGAGACCTGCTCCTTGGCGACCCAGACCGCCTCCAGCCCGAACGCCGGGTCCTGGGTGGCGATGCCGTGGATCTGGCCGAACACCTGGCCCGGGTTGATGGCCATCTCCTTGTCGTGATAGACGGTGGCCTCGCCGGTGCTCACCCCCATGAGGGTGATGCGGTACTGGTTGGGGGCGAGATCCAGGTTGTCGCGAATGTGCACCGCAGGCACCAGGAAACCGAGCTCCTGGGAGAGCTTCTTGCGCACCCCCTTGATCCGGTTGAGCAGCTCGCCGCCCTGGTTCTTGTCCACCAGCGGGATGAGCTGATAGCCCACCTCCAGGCCGATGATGTCCACCGGCATGACGTCGTCCCAGCTCAGATCCTTCTGCTCCACCGGGGCATCCCCCTGGGCCGGCAGGAGTTCGCCGCTCGCCGCCCTCGCCTTGTTCTGCTTCTCCCGGCGCAGCAGCCACCAGGCACCGGCGGCCGCCACGGCCCCCAGGCTCAGGAAGGCCAGATGCGGCATGCCGGGCACGCTGCCCATCATCAAGAGGATGCCGGCGGAGATGACCAGGGCCTTGGGGTTCTCGAACAGCTGGCCGAGCACGGCCGTGCCCATGTCCTGATCCGTGTTCTGGCGGGTCACTATGATGGCGGCGGCGATGGAGAGCAGCAGCGAGGGGATCTGGGCCACCAGGCCGTCGCCGATGGCGAGCAGGGTGTAGATCTGGGCCGCCTCGGCGAAGGTGAGCTGGTGTTGCAGCATGCCGATGATGAAGCCGCCGATGATGTTGATGAAGAGGATCATGATGCCCGCGATGGCATCCCCCTTCACGAACTTGGAGGCACCGTCCATGGAGCCGTAAAAGTCCGCTTCCTGGGTCACGTCCTGACGGCGTTTCTTGGCCTCTTCCTGGTTGATGAGGCCGGCGTTCAGGTCCGCGTCGATGGCCATCTGCTTGCCGGGCATGGCGTCCAGGGTGAAGCGGGCGCTCACCTCGGAGATCCGCCCCGCACCCTTGGTGACCACCACGAAGTTGATGATCATCAGGATCATGAAGACGATGATGCCCACCGCGTAGTTGCCGCCGATCACCACGTTGCCGAACGCCTCGATCACGTGGCCGGCCGCCGCGCTGCCGTTGTGCCCCTCCAGCAGCACCACCCGGGTGGAGGCCACGTTGAGGGCGAGTCGCAGCAGGGTCGCTATCAGCAACACGGTGGGGAAGGCGGCAAACTCCAGCGGCCGGCGGGTATAGACGGCCACCAGCAGCACCACGATGGAGAGGGCGATGTTGAAGGAGAAGAGGATATCCAGCATCAGGGGCGGAATGGGGAGTACCACCATGCCGAGGGAGGCGAGCACCAGCAGCGGGGTCCCGATCCCCTTGGTCAGCAACCACCTGTACTCTTTGAAACGGCCCAGCCCTGCCTTCAATCCCATCGTGCTTCTCAATGTTCAACTACCGATGCCGGATTAAAGCAAATATCAAGCCAATGATTCAGTCCATTGATCTACATGGGTTTTATTTTGATGCTGTCAGAAGTCCGTCGCAGGCTTTCCGGGCCGGGGCGGCAAGGAGGCTGGCGTCTCCCTGCCGGGAGAACATTGGGGACGGGTCCCAGGCGAACAGGTCAGGCTCCAGCTAGCGCCTTACGACGCTCAAGTGGAAGCTTGGAGCAGCCCCTGGCGACAAAGCCAGACAGCAGCCAGCGCCTTACTTGCGAAACTCGGGCGGGATGGGCAGATCCTTGGCGAGGGGGGTCGGCCGCCGGCCACGGCCGCGGCGGAACTTCTTGAGCTGGTAGACATAGGCCAATACCTGGGCCACGGCGGCGAAGAGCCCCTCGGGGATCTCCTGGCCAATCTCGGTGGCGTGGTAGATGGCCCGGGTCAGCGGCGGCGAGGACATCACGGGGATGTCGTACTCGCGCGCTATCTCCCGGATCTTCATGGCCACCTCGTCGACCCCCTTGGCCAGCACCTTGGGCGCCGCCCCCGGCTTGCCCGCATCGTATTTCAAGGCCACCGAGTAGTGGGTCGGGTTGGTGATGATGACGTCCGCCTTGGGCACGTCCCCCATCATGCGGCGCATCGCCATCTGCATCTGCAGCTGGCGGATCCGCCCCTTGACCTCGGGCTTGCCCTCGCTGTCCTTGAACTCGTCCTTGACCTCCTGCTTGGTCATCTTGAGCTGGCGATTGTGGTTCCAGGTCTGGAACGGCACGTCGATGGCGACGATGGGAATGAGGGCGCAGCAGAGGATAATGAGCATCCAGAGCAGCAGGTCCAGGGCGTCTATGATGCCACCAGGGAAGCCCTCCTGGGAGAGGTTGAGCAGGTGGTTGAACTGGCTGGAGAGCATCCACCAGGCGAACAGGGAGATGAACAACACCTTGGCGATGGACTTGACCAGTTCCACCAGGGACTGCACCCCGAACATCCTCTTCAAACCACTCAAGGGGCTCAGTTTGCTCCACTTGGGCAGCATGGCCTCGGAGGAGAAGTTCATCCCGCCGAGCAGGGTATTGCCGACGAAGGCGGCGATGATCACCAGCAGAAACAGCAGCCCCAGGGGTTGGAGCAGCTCTCCCAGCAGGGCCGGCACCATGACCCCCATGGCGTTGGGATCGAACGCCTGATCCCGGTCCAGGGTGAAGCCCATGGTGAGCACCTTGACCATGGCATCGGCCAGGCTCTCCTTGATCATCAGAAGCCCGAACACGGTCGCCAGCAGGACGCTGGCGGTACCCAGTTCCTTGGAGCGTGCAATCTGCCCTTTTTCCCGGGCCTGTTGCAGTCGTTTGCCCGTGGGTTGTTCTGTGCGTTCCTGATCGGTATCAGCCATGCTGACCTCCGATGGGGATCATCCCGCCAGCAGCCTGCCACAATGGCAGCCCACTCGGTTGTTCGATGCCATCGCCCCGAACGAGATCAGCCATGCTGACCCCCCAGGCACTGGACGTTGATCAGCTCGCAGCTGGTCTCCTGCACCCGCTCCCAGAGGGCATCGAAGTGCCCCATGAAGCCGCCTATGGTGAACCAGAGGATGAAGAGACCCGACATCATGCTCACCGCGAAGCCGATGCTGAAGATGTTGAGCTGGGGCGCCGCCCGGGTCATGACCCCGAACGCGAAGTTGATGAGCAGCAGGGCGATGATGGCCGACAGCGCCATCACCAATGAGGCCTGGTACATGATCCCGAGGAAGCTCACCAGGCTGCGGATGGCGGGCAGGGTCAGCCCGCTGTCCGACACCGGCAGGGTCTCGAAGCTCAGCACCACCATGCGCAGCATCAGCAGGTGACCATCCACCGCCAGGAACACCAGGGTCGCCAGCATCAGGTAGAACTGGCCCACCACGGGGGCCGACTGACCGTTCATGGGGTCCACCAGGGTGGCGAAGCCCAGGCTGGTCTGCATGGCGATGACCTGGCCCGCCATCACGAAGGTTTCCAGCAGGAACTGGGTCATCAGGCCCAGCGCGATGCCGATGAGCAGCTGCTGGCCGAGCACCAGGAAGCTGCCGACGGAGAAGAGCTCAATCTTGGGCATGGGGGGCAGCAGGGGCGCGATGATGAGGGTGATGGCGAGCGCCAGGCCGATGCGGATATGGGCAGGGGCCAGCCGGCTGCCAAACACCGCCATCACCATCAGCAGGCTGCTCACCCGGGCGAGCGGCCAGAGGATGCTGGTCAGCCACTCCATGATCACCGCCGTGGTGTAGCTCATGCCCCTACCTCGTGGCTGCGTGATGCCGGCACCACCACGGCCTCCCCCTGACTCACCCCACCACCTCGGGGATCTGGCTCACCATCAGCAAGAAGAAGTCCATCAGGCTCTGCAGGCCCCAGTGGGCACCGGCCCCCAGGGCCAGCAGGGTCACCACCAGGCGGGGCAGGAAGCTTAAAGTCTGTTCGTTGATGGAGGTCGCGGCCTGGAAGATGGCGACGATGAGGCCCACCATCAGGCTCGGCAGGATCACGGCGCAGACCATGATGGTCACCAGCCAGAGCGCCTCGCGAAAGACGTCGACAAAGGTTTCAGGGCTCATCTATCGGCTCCTTTCCATTGACCGGCTTAGCCTGCACCCAGCCCGAAGCTGTTGGCGAGCGAGCCCAGGATCAGGTTCCAACCGTCTACCATCACGAACAGCATCAGCTTGAACGGCAGGGAGACCAGCATGGGGGAGAGCATCATCATCCCCATGGCCATCAGGATACTGGCGACCACCAGATCGATGACCAGGAAGGGCAGGAACAGCATGAAGCCTATCTGGAAGGCGGTCTTGAGCTCGCTGGTGACGAAGGCCGGGATCAGCACCCGCAGGGGCACCTCCTCGGGTTGCGCCACCTGGACGTTCGCTATCTCCATGAAGGTATTGAGATCCTTGACCCGGGTCTGGGCCAGCATGAACTGGTGGATGGGCAGCTCCGCCTTCTCCAGGGCCTCCTTGGCCCCTATGGTCTCGGCCAGGTAGGGCTGCAGCGCCTCGTCGTTGATGCGATCCAGCACAGGCGACATGATGAAGAAGGACATGAAGAGCGCGATGCCGATCAGAACCTGGTTGGAGGGGCTCTGCTGCAGGCCGATAGCCTGTCTGAGGATCCCGAGCACCACTATGATACGGGTGAAGGAGGTCATCATGATGACCATGGCCGGCAGGAAGGAGAGCGCGGTCATGAGCGCCAGCACCTGCAGGGTCAGGCTGTACTCCTGGCTGCCATCCGCCATGGTCTTGACGGTGAGAGCCGACATGCCGTCCTGGGCCATCGCCAGGGGCGACAGCAGCAGGGAGATCAGGGCCAGCCATCCAGTCCAGTTAACGTTTTTCATGCTTGCCCATCAATTTGCCGAGCTGCTGGGAGAAGGCCTGGGGCTGGCTCTCGTCCAGCGGCGTCTCCAGGCGATAGAGGAAATTGACCTGCTGCGGCGTCACCCCGATGAGCAGCTGCTGCTCCCCCACCTTGACCACCATCAGCTTCTCCTTGTAGCCGAGCGGCAGGGTGGCGACGACCTTCATCTGGCCCCCGCCCATCACCTGGGTGAGCTTGCTCTTCTTGAGCAGGAAGCCCAGCACCAGGATGAGGCCGATCACCATCAGGCTGGAGAGCAGCCAGGAGGTGATGCTGGGAGGGTTGGCGCCCGTCCCCGGGTTGGCCAGGGCGGGCAGGGACAACAGCCACAGCGGCAAGAGACGGATCATTTGAGCTTCTTGATCCTTTCAATCTGGCTGATGACATCGGTCAGACGGATGCCGAACTTGTCGTTCACCACCACCACCTCGCCGTGGGCGATCAGGGTGCCGTTGACCAGCACATCCAGCGGCTCGCCCGCCACCCGGTCGAGCTCCACGACAGAACCCTGGTTCAGCTGCAGCAGGTTGCGGATGCTGATCTGGCTGCGTCCCACCTCCATGGCGATGGTCACCGGGATGTCCAGTATGGTGTCCAGCTTGCGCCGCTCCTCGGCGCTGATGGGGGCTTCGTCCTTGAGCTCTTCCAGGGGGGCGGGCTTGGCCTCGGCCGTGACCTGCTCCTCCAGCGCGGCCGCCCAGGCGTCAGCCATCAAATCCTGCTCGTCATCGGTTCCGCTCATCTTCAATTCCTCAGTGTTGCAAGCTCCCCTCGGGGAGGATCAATTCAGGGGTGTTTGTCCGCTATGCTGCGTTCGAGCTCTTCCAGCTCGGCCTCGCCATCGATGCGCACGCCCCCCCGGGTCACCAGATGCATCTCTGTCTTGACCCCGTCAGGGCGCTTGATCTTGTCGACTATCTTGAGCGCCACGTTCTCCTTGGTACGCCCCATCTTGGCGTGGAAGGTGGGCAGGTCCTCCACGAAGACCAGCAGGTTCTCCGGCATCTCCACCGGAATGATGTCGCCGGGCCTCAGCTCCATCAGCTCCCGCAGGGAGAGCTCGGTCTCCAGCAGCTTGGCCCTCAGCTCCACCTTGACGTCCATGATCTCGTCGCGCAGGGCCTTGCTCCAGCGCACGTCGGTGTCGCCCTTGTCGCTCTGCACCCCGGCATCGAGCAACTCGCGGATGGGCTCCAACATGGAGTAGGGCATGGCCACGTGAAAATCGCCGCCACCGCCGTCCAGCTCGATGTGGAAGGAGCTCACCACTATCACCTCGGTGGGGCTGACGATGTTCGCCATGGCCGGGTTCACCTCGGAATCGAGGTACTCGAAGCCCACGTCCATCACCGGCGCCCAGGCATCCTTGTAGTCCTCGAACACCAGCTTGAGCAGCATCTGGATGATGCGCCGCTCGGTGGGGGTGAACTCGCGCCCCTCGATCTTGGCGTGGTAACGGCCGTCACCGCCGAAGAAGTTCTCCACCAGGATGAAGACGAGGCGGGCCTCCATGGTGATGAGCGCCGTGCCCTTCAAGGGGCGGAAGCGCACCATGTTCAGGCTGGTCGGCACGAACAGGGTGTGCACGTACTCGCCGAACTTCAGCATCTGCACGCCGTTGATCGACACCTCCGCGGTGCGCCGCATCATGTTGAACAGGCTGATGCGCATGTGGCGGGCGAAGCGTTCGTTCACCAGCTCCAGGGTCGGCATGCGGCCACGGACGATGCGGTCCTGGGAAGAAAAGTCGAACTGGGTGATGCCGGGATCCCCGGCAGGCCCTAACTCTTCCTCTTCGACATCATCGACACCGTGCAGCAGGGCATCAATTTCGTCCTGACTTAACAGATCGCTCACGCTTCACCTTCTATTGCATGACAAAGCCGGTAAACAGCACTTGTTCGATTACGGGGGAAGAGACCAGGTCGTTCAGCACCCGGCGACACTCTTCCAGCGAGTCCTGTCGCAGCTTCTCCTTGCCTTCGAAGGTCATCAGCTGTTCGGCGGTCGCCGCGCTGAAGACCCGCAGCAGGGTGCCTTCGATCAGGGGAATATTCTGTTTGGCCAGGGTCTCGTCGGGGGCCCCCCGCACCATCAGCTGGATCTTGATCTGCACCAGCCGATCCCGCTGGCTGCCCGCCACGTTGAACACGAAGGGGCGCGGCATGCCCACATAGAGCGAGGGCTGGGGCGTGTTGGCCTCAGGCTTGGCCTCGGCCTGCTCGGCCGGCGGTGTATCCGAGCCGGCGAACATGAACCAGGCGCCGGCCCCGCCGCCGCCCAGCAGGACGACAACCAGGGCGACTATCATGATCAACTTCTTTTTCTTGGCCGCCGCCGGGTCTTTCAGCGTCAGCTCGTTATCCTCTGCCATCCCTTGTCCACCCTAGTCTTAAACTTGTTCGGTATCATAAACTTACTTATGAATGCATCAAGCATAGAAATCGATCCCGGCATCGTTTGCCGATTCCACCAGCAGGCTCAGGGTGCGGGATCCGCCCTCGCCCCCCGTCTGCTCGCCGCCACCGAAGCCGCGCCCCCCCTGTTGACCCTGACCGCCGAAGGCTGACTGGCCCTGGGATTGCTGCTGGCCCTGTTGCTGCACCTGGGTCTGGCCGAGCTGGATCCCCTGTCCCGCCAGCATCTCCCTCAGCCGCGGCATGGCCTGCTCCAGCATCTCCCGGGTCTGGCCATGCTGCACCACGAAGTGGACGTTGGCCTGGCTGGAGGCATCAATCTGGATCTGGATCTTCATCTTGCCAAGGCCCAGGGGGTCGAGCTGGATCTCCGCCTGTTGCAGCTTGTCCGCCAGCATCAGGTTCACCTTCTGGTGCAACTGGGCCGGCGCCTCCGGGGTCGCCAGCTTGAGGTGGGGCAGGCTCTGGGGCTCCCGCCGTGCGGCGAGCTCGGCCGCGGGCTTGCTCTCGCCAGCCGCCGTCTGGGCAGGCGGCAGGGAGGCCGTGGCGTCGGTCTGTCCCGCCCCCTTGGTCTCAACCCCGCCAGGCTTGCCCACTTCGTCCAGGGATCCCTTCATATCGCTCTTCTTGAACTCGGCGGCAACCTTGACCATCGCGGGGGCCGACTCCATCTGCTGGATGCCGTCCGACAAGGCCGTCAGAGAGGCCTGGGGCCCCTGGGACTCCTGGCGTGCCAGGATCTGTTGCGGCGCCGCCAGCGTCGGCTCCGGGGTGCTCACGGGGGCGGCTGCCGGGCTGGGGCTGCCGGTCTGAGCCGTATTCTGTTCCGGCTTGGTCGTATTCTGTTCGAGCCTGGCTGCCTGCACCGGCTTGTTCTCCGGTGCGTCCTGAGCCGAGCCGGGCTTGCCGTCCCCGGTCGTGCCCGTCAGCCCGTCCCGGGTGCTGGCCTCACGGGGCAGGTTCCCAGCGGCATTGGGCGCGTCACCCTGGGCTGTCACCTGGCTGTCCAGACCAACCTTGACCAGCCCCTCGCCGAAGGACCTGGCCGCACCGGCCTGCGCCGTTGGGGCTTCGAGGTGTACCGCAGTGCCGGTTCCCTTGTCAGCAGCGGCCTCCGGGCTCGGGATCACTTTTGATAGCAAAGCCGCCCGCTCCGCGCCGGACAGGGGGGATGGCCCCTCGGTCTTGGCCCGTGTGGCGCCAGTGTCGGCGGCCTTGTCTGTCCCCTTCTCCGTGCCTTTCTCCGCAATCTGGTCGGGAGCGGCGGATCCGAGCTCTGCGTCGCTCGCCACAAGGGCGTCTGCCAGGGTCCCTTGTCCCCCCTTGCTTGCGCCAGCCTCGGTCGTAGCAGATTTATCCACGCTCTGGACATCGCCGCGCACCGCGGTTTGCGTCGTCTCGCCGTCCGCTGCTAGTGCTGGCTCAGCCTTTGCGAATCCGGTCTGAGCCAGGGCGCCTCTGGCAAGGTCGCTTTGTGTCACGTCGCCCTGTGCCTGGCCACTCTGTATCGGGCCACGGGCTGTCGCCCCGGTCTGTGCCAGATCTGTTTGTGCCAAGCCGGTTTCTGCCAACGCATTCTGCATCGGGCCATGCGCCGTCGCCACGGTCTGGACCGGATCGGTCTGTGCCAGCTCGGTCAGTCCTGCGCTGCCCGGCACAGGGCCGCTCGGCGGCATCGGTGCAGGCTTTGCGGTAACGCCCTTGCCTTCGGCACCGGGCCCGGACAGGACACGGGACTCGACCGGCGGCTGCGACTCGGGCGGCAAGTCATTGCCGTCGACGGGCGCACTCTCTCCCTGAGGTGAAGGAGGCACGGCGGGGTGCACCAGGCTCACGTCCTGGCGCAGGGAGGCCTGCAACTGCTGAAGGAAATCGTCGGGGGGCAGGGCCGGCTCGTCACCTGAGGCCTTGGCGGCTTGGGTCTCCTCGCCAGCCAGCTCGCCAGACGCCAAAGATTTGGCATCAGCGCCGTTCGTCTGCGGGATATCGTCACTCACCTGAGGCGTCATCGCGGCCTGACTGGCGGGGGCCTTGCCCATCAGCTGGGCCCTGACCATGACGTCGGAGAAGGCAACCTTGCCATCGACCGGCAGCTGACCCCCCTCTACTCCCCCGATGGGAAGCGCCGAGGACGCACTGCTGTCGCTGGAAAGCACCTGAGCGGGCGTTTTAATCAACTGGGTCTGTATCATGCTGGGATCCCTGGCGACGATTCGGTGATGACAGCACGAGCAGCGGGGTAGGCCACGTGCCCGTTCAGACTATGGAAAGCAAGTTACAGGCCAGATTGGTGGTACCGACGCTGGATGGCGTAATCGTCCAGCATCTTCTGCTCCTGGCGCTGGGCCTTCTGGCGCACCTTGTCCGCCTTCTTCTCCAGCAGCAGCTCCACCGCCTTGCGCCGCTGCTGGGCCTCGAGCCACTGGGTACGGCACTGGGCCAGCGCCTCGCGCACCTGAAGCACCCCCTGGTACTGCTGGGTGGCCGCATTCTCGAGCTTGTTGATGAAGGCGTGATACTGACTGTTCTGTTGGGGGCTGATCCCCTGCAGACCGCGGTCGGTCCACTGCTGGTGGTAGATCTGGCGGTACTGATTCAGCGCCTCTTGCTGCTCCATAAACAGCTTCAAGTCCTGCTGCGCCTTGGCCAGCGCCATGGCGGCCTGGTTCTCGGCCTCCACCAATCGAGTCGCCAGCAACTCCAATCCTTTACTCATCTCGGCACTCCAGCGGCATTATCGGCTCAACGCATCAATGGCATGGCGACCATGTGCAGGGATTGCAGGCCTTCGTCGTAGGGGATGACCTCGCGCATCTTCTGTTGCAAGAACTGATCCAGATAGGGTTTCTGGATGATGGCCCGGTCGATCCTGGGATCCGATCCCTGGCTGTAGGCGCCTATGGTGATGAGATCCCGGTTCTGCTGGTAGAGGGAGTAGAACTGCTTGAAGGTGCGCGCCAGCTCCATGTGCTCCGGCGAGGTGACCATGGGCATGACCCGGCTGATGGACTTCTCGATGTCGATGGCCGGGTAGTGCCCCGCATCCGCCAGCTCCCGCGCCAGCACGATGTGGCCGTCGAGGATGGCCCGCGCCGCATCGGCGATGGGGTCCTGCAGATCGTCCCCCTCCGTCAGCACGGTGAAGAACGCCGTGATGGAGCCCTGACCGTCGCTGCCGTTGCCGGCCCGCTCCACCAGCGCCGGCAATTTGGCAAACACCGAGGGGGGATAGCCCTTGGTGGCCGGCGGTTCTCCCACCGCCAGGGCGATTTCGCGCTGGGCCTGGGCGTAACGGGTGAGGGAGTCCATCAGCAGCAACACGTTGAGCCCCTGATCCCGGAAGTATTCTGCGATGGCGAGCGCCGTCTCGCACCCCTTGAGACGCATCAGTGGGGAGGCATCGGCGGGGGCCGCCACCACCACGGCGCGCTCGCGCCCCTCAGCACCCAGGATCTCCTCGATGAACTCCTTCACCTCCCGGCCCCGCTCGCCGATGAGGCCCACCACCACCACGTCCGCCACCGAGCCCCGGGTCATCATGCCGAGCAGCACGGACTTGCCGACGCCGGAGCCGGCAAACAGCCCCATGCGCTGGCCCAGGCCCACGGTGAGCACGGCGTTGATGGCGCGCACCCCCACGTCCATCGGTTGGTGGATGGGGCGGCGGGCCAGCGGGTTGATGCGGTGCTGGGCGAACTGCACCGTCTGGGAGGAGATGATGGGGCCCATCCCGTCCAGGGGCTGGCCGATGCCGTCGATGACGCGCCCGAGCAGGTTCATGCCCACCGGAATGCCGTGATCCTCGGTGACGGGCACCACCCGGGCGCCGGGAATGACCCCCTTGAGCTGTTCGCTCGGCATCAGGAACAGGCGATCTCCGGAGAAGCCCACCACCTCGGCCTCCAGGGCCCCATCCTGGGTGTCGATCCGGCACAGGGAGCCGATGGCGGCGCGGCAGCCAATGGCTTCCAGGGTCAACCCCACCACCCGGGTGAGCTTGCCCGCCACCGGCGGTATGGGGGCCTGATCGCGCACCCGGTAGCCTTGCAGCCGGTTGAGCAGGGATGCAGTCATGTCGCCTCCGAAGATAGATCGTGGAAGATGCCCAGGGTGTTCAAGCGCCAGGCCACGGCTCAGCCCGCATTGTCACGCAGGAAATTGCGCAGCAGTTGATCGATGCGCCCGGAGAGGGTGAGATCGATGCTGGAGAGCTCGGTGGCCAGTTGCAGATCGCCGGGGGAGAAGGTGGGCTCGCTTTGCAGCCGCCAGTGGCGCCTGGCGCACTCCTCGGCGCCAAAGGCGGCCTCTACCCGGGTCACATCCTCCGGGTGCAGCATCAGGGTGACCCCCTGCTCGGCGGCAGGCAGCAGGGCCAACCCCTGCTTGAGTGCCTCCAGCAGCAGCGTGGGGGAGGTTTGCGCCTCATGGCGGATGAGGGCGCGGGCGAGCTGTTGCACCAGGGCGATGAGCTGCTGCTCCACCGCCCCATCCAGTTCGCTGAGCGGCGTGGCGAGGCGGGTGGCGAGCGCCTGCCAGCGGGCCACCTCCTGCTCCACCTGATCCCGGCCCAGGGCGAGCCCTTCTTCCCTGCCCTGCTCCAGACCCGCCTGATGGCCCTGTTGCAGCCCCTCCAGCTTGCCCTCTTCCAGCCCCTTGGCGAAGCCGGCTTCCCGGCCTTCGCGCATGCCCTCCTCCCAGGCGGCCTGGCGAATCGCCTCCACCTCCTCAGCGGTGATGCTGGGAGCGGGCTCCTCCACAGGGGCATCCGGCGGGAGCTCGGGAGCCTGCTCCTGGCGATACCAGTCCGGGGCCAGCCCCAAGGCGTTGGTCTCGACTTCGGCCTCGGTCTCCATCTCGGGCCAGCCCCAGGCTTCAATCTGCACCTCGTCAGCCTCGGGCCTGAGGTAACCGCGCAGCTTGTTGTTCTTGTTGTTCATGTGCCGAAGACACTCCTATCGAGAGCCGGATGCAGGGCCCGACATCATCGCACATATGATGGCCGATGGCTTAGAGGAACTCTTCGCCACCGCCGGCCCCCAGCATGATCTCGCCCGCATCCGCCAGACGGCGGGCGGTGGAGAGGATCTCCTTCTGGGCGGCCTCCACCTCGGAGACCCGGATCGGCCCCATGGCCTCCAGGTCGTCCGCCAGCATCTCGGCGGCCCGCTTGGACATGTTCTTGAAGACCTTCTCCCGCATCTGATCGTCCGACCCCTTGAGGGCCCGTTGCAGCAGATCCCCCGGCACTTCCCGCAGCAGGGTCTGGATGCCGCGATCGTCCACGTCGATGAGGTTCTCGAACACGAACATCAGATCCTGGATCTGCTGGCTCATCTCCTCGTCCGACTCGCGGATGGAGTCCATCAGCTGGCCTTCGATGTTGGTGTCCAGGTAGTTCATGATGTTGGCGGCGGCCTTGAGGCCACCCATCTTGGCCGCCTGGGCGCCCGCCGCACCGGCGAACTGCTTCTCCATGATGTCGTTCAATTCTTGCAGCGCCGCCGGTTGCACCTCTTCCAGGTTCGCGATCCGCATCACCAGATCCAGGCGCACCTGCTCCGGGAACTGGCTCAGGATCTCGGCGGACTGCTCCGGCTCCAGGTAGGAGAGGACTATGGTCTGGATCTGAGGGTGCTCGTTCTGGATGATGCTGGCCACCTGGCGCGCATCCATCCACTTGAGGGAGTCGAGGCCGCGGGCACCCGAGCCCAGGATGATCTGATCCACCAGGTTGCTGGCCTTGTCCTCCCCGAGCGCCGCCACCAGGGCCTTGCGCACGAAGTCTTCGCTGCCGATGCCGATGTTGGTGTATTTCTGGATGTCGTCGATAAATTGACGATGCACCGCCGCCACCCGGTCGTGACTGAAATCCGACATGGAGGCCATGGACATGCCGAGCCGCTGCACCTGCTTGGGCTCGAGGTGGCGGAAGATCTGGGCGGCATCTTCCTCGCTCAGGCTCAGCATCAGCACCGCCGCCATCTCCATCCCGCTCATCTGATCCAGGATCTGACGCTGGGTATCGGTAATCTCGTTACCGGTGACTTGGGTTTTCTTCTCTTCAGGCATCTCGGTTCGTTACCCATTCTTTGATGACCTGAGCGGCCAGGTCGGGTTCGTTTGCTACCAGGGCGCGCACGGCCTTGAGCAGGTCCTCGTCACGGTGCAGATCCGGCAGCTTCAGCTGGCCATCCCGCAGACCGAACACGGGTTCGGCTTCCGCCTGGGCCGCCAGCAGGCTCAGTTCGTCGTCCCCACCCAGTACGGTGTGGTTGTCGAAGTCCAGCTCCCCTTCCGGCTTGGCATCCGGGTAGAGCAGGCGCTTGAGCATGGGCCTTACCACGGTGACGATGAGCACTATGATGACCAGCACCGAGGCGGCGATGCGCACCGCGCGCCAGAACCAGGGCTGCTCGTAGAGCGGCGTCTCGGCGACGGCTTCCAGCTCCGGACGGTTGAACGGGATGGCGACCACCTCCAGGGTATCGCCCCGGGTCACGTCGAAACCCAGGCCGCCGCTCAGCAGACGGCGCAGGGTATCGAGTTCGGCCTGGCTGCGCGCCTCCCGGGTCACGGCCCCGTCGGCACCGGGGACGGCCTTGTAGTCCACCGCCACCGACACCGTCATGCGGCGAATGCCGCCCTGCTGGCGCCGGATGTGGCTGACTGTGGTGTCCAGTTCGAAGTTGCGGGTCGCCTCCTTGCGAGAACGGCCGGAAGAGCCGGTTCCCCCTTCCCCGCCGGCGGCCTGCTCGGGAATGCTGGAGGCGGCGGGCGGCTGGTTGGAGAGGGCGCCGGGCACGCCGCCGTTGCTGCCGTTGGCGCTGTTCTCCTCCACCGTCATCTCGGAGCGCACGGCGGGCAGATCCGGGTTGTAGGTCTTGCGGGTCTGCTCCTGCTGGGAGAAGTCGAGGGAGAGATCCACCTCGGCGGTGTAGTTGTCCGCCCCCAATACCGGGATCAGGATGGCGTCAATTTTTTGTTTGTATTCCAGCTCCTGCTTCTGCTGCATCGCAAACTCCTTGCGAGTCTGGGCAGAGAGGGGATCCTGGGAGCCGGAGTTGAGCAGACGGCCGTTCTGATCGGTCACGGTGACGCGGGTCGGCTCCAGACCGTGGACGGCGGAGGCCACCATGTCGACGATGGAGTCCACCTCCCCCTGGCCCAGCGCAGCCCCTTTCAGGCTCAGCACCACAGTAGCACTCGGCTTGCGCTCGTTGCGGGCGAACACGTTGTCTTTCGGGATGGCCAGCAGCACCTGGGCCTTGGCCACGTTCTGGAACTGCTCGATGGCGCTCGCCAGCTGGCGCTCGCGGCTCAGTTTCAGGCGTTCGCTCTCCATGCGCTGGCTGACGCCGAAGCTGGAGTCCTTGAGCAGGATGGCTTCCCCGTCGTTGCTGACCTCGCTGCTGCCGGCCAGGCCGGCCCGGGTCAGGCGCAGACGGATGTCCGCGTAGTTTTCGGCACTGACCAGCACGCTCTTGCCGTCGACCTGGTAGGGGATCTTCTGCTGATCCAGATAGTCGAGGGTGGAGACCAGCTCCTGGGTGTTGAAGGTGCCGAGGGGGCGCATCTCCGGCTCCTTGCCCCACAGCAGGATGAAGACGGCGATGGCCAGACAGATGGTCAGCCCCAGGATCAGGGTGATCTGGCGCAGCACATCGGTGTTGGACAGGAAGCCCAGCGCCGAGCTCTTCTGCTCGTTCTCGTCGAGGGCCGCCGCCCCCTCGTTGTTCATCAGCAGATCGCCGTTTGGATCGTTAGCCACGGTTTATGTCCTTATTGCTGACATGTTCATGATGCTCGGTCGCCATGGGCCCGAGTTACACCGGCATGTTCATGATGGTCTTGTAGGCTTCGACCATCTTGTTGCGCACCTGCACCGTCGCCTCGAAGGCGATGGAGGATTTCTGCCCGGCGATCATCACCTCGGAGAGATCCACCGACTTGTCACCCAGATCGAACCGGGTGCGCAGATCGTTGGCGCTGCCCTGCAACTCGTTGACGTTGTCGAGGGCCTGCTGGAGCATCTGGCCGAAGTCCGAATTGACCGGACGACCGGGCTGGGTCAGCGGCGTGGCACCGGCTTCCACCCTGAGAGCCTGCATCTCTTGCATCAGACTGCTTGCGCTTATTTCCATCTTCCCTTCCCAGACAAATCATTGACACTGGCAAGCCTTAAGCAATTAGAGTGCCAATCAGGAAGGATCCGTAAAAGCCTCACCGCCAGGGGATGGACCCGCCCGGCAGACATAAAAATGGCCCGCAGGGTGCGGGCCATCATCAGGACGGATCCTGAGGTTATTGAGTCAGATCCTCGTCGATCCAGTATTTGGATCCCGTGACGCTGACGCCGTACAGCAGCCCCTTCTCCCCAAGCTGGTAGATGGCCATGCCCCCGTTGTAACCCGAGTCGAGGGAGGCGCTCTCCTTGCCGGCCACGACCCCCGCCTCCGAGGTCGCCTCCCAGCCCTTGTTCACGAAGTTGTCGAAGGTCTGCTTGGTCTCGAACAACATCACCTGCTGGTAGAACTTGCCGCCGAAGCCAGCCGCCATGCCGGCGCCGAACATCTTCATATAGGTGTGTTTGCCACTCGAGCGGTTCACCGCCACCCCGGATCCCTGGTTGGTGTGCACCATCAGGGAGAACTTGCGCGAATCGAACACCGCATAGCCATAAGCCTTGTCAAACAACAGCTTGGCAGAGGGCTGCTCGTTGAACAGCCGCACCAGGGCGGTATCGGCCATGGTGTCGAGGGCGGTGCGGGCCTCCTCCGGGGTCTTGGGCTCGAGCATGGTGTCGAGCTTCTTGTCGGCGGCCGCCAGCCACTCCTTGCCGGTGGCCGCGCTCTCCGCCGTCCAGGCACCGGCCTTGTTGTAGGCCTCAGCCCCCCAGTTGGAGACAGACTCCCAGGTCTCCTTGGAAAAATCGGTGATCCCCTTCCACGCCTCCTTGCCGGTATCGCTCACCGCGGTACCGAGTTCGGAGGCGGCCTCCTTCAACTTCGCCCAGTCGGCATGGCCGGGGGTCGACGCCAGCACCAGGGTGGCGGCAATCAGCCAGGATCGGCTCTTCATGATCAGCTCCTCTTTCGTTGTGCCAAGACTCAGCCTAACAGACTCAAGCTTACTCGAAGAAGGGCTTGATTCTCTCCCGTTCAGCCTGCGTCAATGAAACCGCCACGGGCCCGTTCCCGTCCTTTCCGGGCAGGCACACGGCCGCACGGGGGCAGGCCTTGCCGTGGCGCGAAAGAATGTTCGGACCAGCGACGCCAGTTGTATAGTTTTTGGTTAGCCATTCCGGTAAAATCCGCGCCCTTGAATAAGAGCCACCTAAGAGTGATTGAGCGATGTCCAACACAAAACAGGCCCCCAAAGTAGGATTCGTCTCCTTGGGTTGACCTAAGATCGCAAGACCAATCCACATCTAATACAGTCAGGCTTGTGCTAGCGGTATCCCATCACTTAGCGCCGGTTATAATCCAAAACAAGCTGAGGCTGGGTTAGCATTACTTTACGAGGTCCAGCGACAAATGCATCCACCGCTGCGACAAACCACGATGAGCGAAGAGCGGCGGTCTTCCGTTGGAAGACATCAAAGTTGAAGCAACTTGGCTCAAACACAACCTACAAAGATCAATATCGAATCTGTTCAGATAAGTTCAAGGTGCCGGTTAATCAATCCAAAATCAGCAACTGGTTCATACCCTTTCTCTGAAAACATCAGTGCACCTCGCCGCTGCTCTTTCAGATTTGCTATGGCCTGAAAAAAGCAACTCTCGCACAGGTGAACCTCGTAACTTTCGCCATCGTGCTGAGTTCCATAACCCCAGTGGGCACTCAATGTGCCAAACTCGATATTGCTAACAGCCCCCTCCGTTTGGCAACTCTCTTCACAAACATCACAGCGAATATCGCTGATTACCTCGACCTCTTTTTTGGTCATGATTTTCATATCCTGTTACTCCATTCATGCAGCATCTGCGAATCAACTGCATCGAGTCCGCAGGTTGACCACTCCTCTGCATTGATGATTGCGTGTGATGGTCTCTCTAACTTTGCTACTGCCGCTCTATGTGATTCACCCAAGGGCTGTAGACTGACTGTGGAATACCAAGCATTACTAATGACCACCCCTCCGAGATGAAGATCCGTATGAATTCCGACATCCCATGCCAGAGACTTGTTCAGACCTTCCTTAGCTCCTGAAGCTCCTGAGGTATCGGCCATTGCTCCTTAAAATCCATAAATTCGGCAACAAACGAAGCCATAACACCCTTAACAAATTCATCATATGTGGATTGATTAATAGTGACATGTAAGAATGACTCCACTCTCAGAGAATCTCCTACTGCGGCTAAGAAATCCGCGTTTTGAAAAATTAGTGTCACGGTGCTACTTTTTTGATTCTGACTCAAAACGATCTGTTGATTGGACATTTTCCACCCTCAAATGATGCTTATATGCAGTGTCATTATAGGCGTGTACTCATAGCCGTGTACAGTGTGCCGTATAATGTAGACCATATCTCCTCTTGTGAGGAGATAACATGGATTCTGACGAGTTTGATCTTGCGGTGCTCGCAACTGCATTCGGTAAAAATGTACGGGAACTGCGGTCTGCACGCGGTATGCAACAGGAAAAACTTGCGCTAATTGCTGGTATAGATCGTGGTCACATGGGAAAAATCGAACGTGGGGAGACTAGGGTAACCTTGGAAAAAGTTTATCTGATCGCCAAAGCTCTTGGGGTCTCGCCTGCATCATTGCTGCCATAACCATAGCTGTTACTCTAACCAAATATTGCACGTTCCAGCATGGGGGGATTTTCTCGCTTGTCTAGGAGCCATAGCACAACGCATCCATCGACTTGAAGGTCAGATGGAGTCCGACGGGATCTGATTGTTCTGGGATTCAACGGGTGCAAGAAAACGATCTGGTTGTGACAACCTGCGACAGGCGCAGCAGAGAAGAGTTTGCATTGGTAAAACAATCATACTCTGCAAAAGCACGTTTTTTATTTCCGCCCAACATGGGCGAATATAGCCATATTTTATTGATACTATGTTTTCTATTTTCTATTTTCTATTTTCTATTTTCTATTTTCTATTTTCTATTTTCTATTTTCTGTCAGATCATAGAAAAACCATTACCAAGTGATGGTGCATTGATTTTCAAGCTAACTTAATGAATTTTAATTCATCAACACCAACTCACCGATTGAATAAAAATAAGGTGTGGGTTTGTAAAACTGGTCTCTCTTCGCTGCGCAGCAGCGGAATGTTGAAATGGAAAAAATTTATTTATAGCTCTCATAATTAGTAAATGGACAGTTTTCCAATTTTTTCAAGTGGGGGGATGTGAAAAAATCTTCAAAATCAATCTGGCTGATCAAATTTCAATCTACTATGCTAGTTTTAGCATATAGGCCAGCCGACTTATTACTTATTGACAAACCCCATGCTCAATCCGCCCTACAAGCTCGACAACAGCCTGGACTCCCATCTGTGTAGTCAACAACGTGGCTGGAGCCGCGCCACCGAGCCCCCAGGCTGTGCGGTTTAACCATGACACAGCCTTGATGGCATCGTTCCTGTGGAAGAGGAGTACCACATCGAGGGCCTGTGCAACTCCGTATACCCTAGCACCCTGCGATATTGATAGGGGAACCTCAATCCGAAGCTTTCGGGCCAGTGCACTCCGGCTAATACCAGCCCATTGGCAAACCGTCCCCACATCCGTCTTCATCAATTCAGCGAGCCGATAGAGTATGTCCGGTGATACGCCAGCCACGATCCATAGATGTGCTCCTAGTGGGTCACGAGGAATACCAAGAGCTTCTAGGAGAAAGTTCGCAGTAGCTGCTTGATAGGTTGCATAGGGCATCATGTAGCATTCCTCATTATACAAACACGACCTCTCATGAGCTATCCTACCCCAAACTGTCGTTTTCAGTAGAAGATTAGCAACAAAATGCCCCTGCATTGAGGAGAGCTGATGACCGAGTTGGTCTGTACTGAATCAGGTTTAGGCATTGAACTTGGATAGGGAGATAATAAGAATAATATGCTTCCATACTCTAGTTTGTGTGGAGAGAAATATTTCTTATCATCGACTCATTCTGTGAGCCAATGATATTGTCCTATCGGCTCATTTCGTGAGCCGAACAAGATCCTTCATCGGCTCATCTGGTGAGGTGGTCTCAACGCTCACTACCACTTGGATTTAATTTTTAGCTACATAGTTTCATAGCAGATCAAGATTACCCATGATTAGCAGTCAGTTACCACGAACTATACTGATCTTACGTACAGTTATCGAGGTGCGAGATCATGGCCAAAAGCAAAATCCAATTCCAGAAAGGCTACAGCCTGTTTGAGTTTCTCAAGGACTATGGCACTGAGGCTCAGTGCGAAAACGCGCTGTTCACTTGGCGTTTTCCTAACGGCTTTGTCTGCCCTGAATGTGCCAACAAGACCTGTTGTCGCCTGAGAAGGCGGCCACGTGTGTGGCAATGCAATCACTGCCGTCACCAGATGTCATTGACTGGAAACACGATTTTCGCAAACACCAAGCTCCCACTGACCAAGTGGTTTCTGGCAATGCACCTGTTGTCACAAACCAAAACAGGCTTGTCAGCGATGGAGCTAAAGCGCCAGTTGGGCGTCAAATATGACACCGCCTGGATGCTCAAGCACAAGCTGCTGCAAGCCATGAAAGAGTCCGATGACAAGCAGCCCATCAGCGGCATCATTCAGC
>NZ_JBFODA010000017.1:0-4935 GCF_040908055.1 Aeromonas sp. R7-4 | reverse complement strand
AACCGGGCAAACAGACGCATGGAGGCGATTTCGTACAGAGCATCTTCCATCGCGCCATCGCTCAGGTTGTACCAATGCTGCATGCAGTGAATGCGTAACATGGTTTCCAGCGGATAAGGTCGCCGGCCATTACCAGCCTTGGGGTAAAACGGCTCGATGACTTCCACCATGTTTTGCCATGGCAGAATCTGCTCCATGCGGGACAAGAAAATCTCTTTTCTGGTCTGACGGCGCTTACTGCTGAATTCACTGTCGGCGAAGGTAAGTTGATGACTCATGATGAACCCTGTTCCATGGCTCCAGATGACAAACATGATCTCATATCAGGGACTTGTTCGCACCTTCCTTAATATTCGACATCAAATTTTTATTCGGGCAATAAAAGTCCTGACTGTATATCGAGTAGATATACAGTCAAGTTCACTATTTTTGTCAGAATCGCCTGATGACAATAAAGCCAGTTTTATTACCGTTATTGTTGTTCGTTACCGAAACTCAACGATATCCACTTAGGAGTGACAGCAACGCCCATGGCCTCGACCTTGCACTTGTCCCTGACGGCAGTTTGCTTTTTTGGGGTGATGTTGTTCACTCGACTGGCAACAATGTCCCGCTGATTCGCTCCCCTCGTGTCCTTCGTGCCCGCAACCGCAACCTCCTGACTTCTTCTTCGTCTCGTGATTCAAGGATTGACGACCTTGGCTGGCCTGATTGAGTTGCACCAACCCGCTGGCGACTGGATTACCCAGGTCGCTGGCTAAACGACGCCCGCAGTTAGTCTGGTAGACGGCAAACTGTCGAGCTAACAACTTACCTAACATCTGTTCGCCAATATTGCGCACCACGACTCGGTTAACCTGTTGTTCCGCCAACAGATCGACCATTTCCTGTTTTCCTGCACAATTGGCTGCCAGTGCAGGGTTATCAATGCGATTTATTTCAACGCCTCGTTCATCCAGAAACACCAGGCAATCAGCTTTGGTGAAATGGCTTGCGACCCGATCATCATTCATTGGAATGGCAGTGATCATGTTTTGTATCTCCTTCGTCCTCAAGGTGCATCATGAGCGCCTTGCCCTGAGTCAAACAGTCCACAACCTTGAAACGAGCTGCTTTCAGGACATTGGCGAGTGTCTGCCGGGAAACCCCCATTTCTACTGCCGCTTCTTGCTGCTGCATGCCGAGTAAATCAACCAATCGCAAGGCTTCAAATTCATCATCTTTCAAGCGCACTTGTTCCAATTGACTCATGGGGCGAGCATTCGGCTTGAAGCAACTATCTGCTGGGCGGCCGCAGATGTTGCGTGGGATCTTGGGTCTAGCCATAGGGGCTCCTTATTGGCATATGCTATATATACACCTCGTATATGGCATATGCAATAATTGATTACGGAAATGCAGGGATCTGCCTAATCTGTTAAAAGCACGGTTGTTTCACCACTTGTTACAAGTTAACCATAAACTTCATATGGTTAACTTGATTCATCAAAAGGCATTCACGATCTGCCGATAAAGTCAGGCCTATCATAATGAAGTTTCATGTACAGGGTCTTTAGCTGCAACCAATTGAAATAGATATAAAAAAGGCTTCGTTTGTGATCTGATTTTATCGCCAAACAAAATCAACACGCGCGAAGCCTATGACCATTATCAATGCTAATCACTATCTGGAGCAACTCCTGGCTCCCGCCGCACTCGAGCGCATTGCTCGACTCTGCACTGCTGCTGGCCATGGGGGCGACCAGGTCAACATTACCAGGCAGGCGTTCTCCATGCAGGCAACGGAAGAGTGCTTTAGGTCAGTGGGATAAAGAAAAACTCATCCCTGTTTATCGCTATGCTGGAAAAGCTGCGTCGCCACTACCGACGAGCCAAAACCATCACGCTTATCCTCGATAACTACATCATTCACAAAAGCCAACAGACCGATCGATGGTTGAAGCAGAACCCCAAGTTTTGCTTGGTATTCCAGCCAGTTTACAGTCCTTGGGTTAATCACATCGAACGGCTGTGGCACAAGTTGCATGAAACTATCACGCGCAATCATCAATGTAGAGGAATGGCCAGCCTGCTGGCTCGGGTGATTGGGTGACGTCCCATAACACCAACACTCATAGTGGGGAGGATAGTTCCATCCCCCCCACAGCAGAATTATCACCTGAGCAACATTAAAGAAGCATTAGTCTTTTTCAAAATACCTGTTGTCGTACTTCCCACAATGAACTGCCTGATCCGAGAGTGACCGTAAGCCCCCATCACGATAAGCTCACAGCCCGCATCGGTGGCATGCTGACAAATCACTGGCACCACCTCTCCTTGCAGCAGCATTGCTTCAACCCTGATACCCGCACTCTTCAACAACTGTTTGGCTTGTGCCAGCTGGCGCTCGTGCTCATCACTCGGTTCGCCGACCATCACCAAGTCACACTCCAGCCCCTTGAGCAGAGGACTGCTTGCGATCAATTCCAGCACCTTCTTGGTGGTCGGGCTGGCGTCATAGGCAAACAGGAAGCGGCTTGGGGCCTGAAAGCCCGGCTGCACTACCATGATGGGATTAGCCAAGGTACGGATGACGTTCTCGATATTGCTGCCAATCAGTTCGTGGGCATGGGCGGTGCCCTGCTTGCCCATGATCAACATCCGCATACCGGATGAGAGTTCCAGGGTCGTCTCGACCAACTGGCCGTGGCGTTGCAGGGCCTCGACCCCTGACACCCCCAAACCAGCCAGATATTCCTTGCCACTGTCCAGCAGAATGCGCCCCTGTTCATGGGCGAGACGGCTGCGTTGGTGATCCAGCTCGGCGAGCTCCTTGAGCAAATGCTCGCGGCTGCCCAGGCCGATGTTGCCGGAGAGATCGGCTTGTCCTTCAAACTCATTTTTTTCCAATACGTGCAGTAGAGTGACAGGTAACCCAGTGTTGGCTGCGGCCCATGCCGCAGCATCACACACAGCTGTCATGGCAGGTGAACCATCGATACAGGCAAAAATGTTTGTCATGGTAAATTCCTTCTTGTGATCAGTGTCCAGCCAGCAGCTTTTCAACTTCTTCCGGTTTATCGTGAACGCCAAAGCGGTCAACGATAGTGGTACTCGCCTCGTTCAAGCCAATCAGCTCAACGTCTGTGCCCTCACGGCGGAACTTGATGACCACCTTGTCCAGTGCGGTGACAGCGGTGATATCCCAGAAGTGGGCGTGGGTGAGGTCGATCACCACTTTTTCTACCACTTCCTTGAAATCAAATCCGGCAAAAAACTGTTCGGCACTGGCGAAAAACACCTGGCCCCGAACCTGATAGGTGCGTACCTCGCCATGACGCTCACTGTCACTCTTGACCAGCATGAAGCGAGCAACCTTGTTGGCAAAGAACAAGGAGGCGAGCAGTACCCCGACAAATACCCCGAGCGCTAGGTTATGGGTAGCGACGACCACTGCCACTGTTGCGATCATCACGATATTAGTGGAGAGCGGGTGCTTCTTGAGATTACGAACCGACTCCCAGGAAAACGTCCCGATAGAGACCATGATCATCACGGCTACCAGGGCTGCCATGGGGATCTGGCGGATCCACTCATCCATGAAGACCACCATCAGGATGAGCAGGGTGCCAGCGACAAAGGTGGAGAGGCGGCCACGGCCACCGGATTTGATGTTGATGATGGACTGACCAATCATGGCGCAGCCCGCCATGCCACCCATCAGGCCCGCGCCGATATTGGCAATTCCTTGGCCCTTGCACTCGCGATTGCGGTCGCTGCTGGTATCCGTCAGGTCATCGACAATGGCTGCCGTCATCATGGATTCGAGCAGACCGACCACGGCCAGACCTGCGGAATATGGGAAGATGATCGCCAACGTCTCCAGATTGAGCGGCACTTCGGGCCACAGGAAGATGGGCAGAGTATCGGGCAGCTCGCCCATATCGCCTACAGTACGGATATCGATGCCCATGGTGATGGCGACTGCCGTCAGGATGACGATGCAGAGCAGCGGAGAAGGCACTAGCTTGCCAACCACCGGAATAAGCGGGAACAGATAGATGATGCCAAGACCAGCTGCTGTCATGGCATAGACCTGCCAGGTGACGTTGGTGAGCTCAGGCAACTGGGCCATAAAGATGAGGATCGCCAGCGCATTGACGAAGCCGGTGACCACGGAACGGGAGACAAACCGCATCAGGCTGCCGAGCTTCAAGTAACCAGCCGCGATCTGGAGTACCCCAGTGAGCAGAGTTGCTGCCAGCAGATATTGCAGGCCATGCTCTTTGACCAGGGTCACCATCAGGAGTGCCATTGCGCCGGTGGCTGCCGAGATCATGCCTGGACGACCGCCAACAAAGGCTATGACCACGGCGATACAGAAGGAGGCATAGAGGCCGACTTTGGGGTCTACTCCAGCAATAATGGAGAAGGCGATGGCTTCTGGGATCAGCGCCAGGGCGACCACGATTCCGGCTAACAGGTCACCACGGATGTTGGAGAACCATTCTTGTCTTGCACGTTCTAGCATGGGGAGATTTTCTCGCTTGTTTAGGATCCATAGCACAACGCACCCATCGGCTTGGGGGTCAGATGGAGTTCGGGCAGGATCAGATTGTTGTATTGGGATCTAATGGGTGTAAGAAGCGCTCCGGTTGTGACAACCAGAGTCAGGCGGCAGGAGCCGCAGAGGGAGGGGTTAGGGCGGCGTTACAGTCACACCAGTATGCGATTTGTTCATGGGCTGCGGATGATAGCAGAGAAGCGCTTGCACAGGTAGGGTTATCATGCTTTGCAAAAACGCCTTTTTAATTTTCCGCCCTACAGGGCGAATATAGCCACATTTTTATTATGCTTTAACTTCTATTTTCTATTTTCTATTTTCTATTTTCTATTTTCTATTTTCTATTTTCTATTTTCTATTTTCTATTTTCTATTTTCTATTTTCTATTTTCT
>NZ_JBFODA010000016.1:0-102654 GCF_040908055.1 Aeromonas sp. R7-4 | reverse complement strand
ATTACGGCGAATTTCGTAGAACTGCTGACGGCTGTAGCCGATGAGCTTGCAGGCTTTGCTGACATTATTGAGCTCTTTGGCGAGCTCTAGCAGGCTGAGTTTGCGACGTGCTACTTTCTCGTTGGTGGTCATACGGTGACTCCAGATAACACGGTAGGGGTACCGTTTTGTTATCCGGTTTGAAGCCGTATGACCACTCCCTTTTGTGGGCAACTGTCAGGTGAATACCATCTCCATACAGCCCGTGCTGCGGGCGTTAGAAACAAATGATCAGTTCCCCTATTTTTCTGAGCAAGACGTTGCATCGCCAGAACACAACAGATGAGTGTCCAAGTTTTGGTATTCGTAATTTTCAAGGAAGCTGAAAACCAGCAGGGATGGAACACCACCAGCCTTGAGCCCATGGCGGGCATTGCCTACAATGACCCACTTTTTATCAAACTCAGGTCTATAAAATGAGCGACAACAAACCTGCACTGCCCAACCGCCTGGCGGCCAACCCGCGCAGCCCGCACCATGTGGCGGAGTGTTTCGAGCACGAGATCGGCATTCGCGTGAACGGCAAGGAGCGCACCAATGTCGAGGAGTACTGCATCAGCGAAGGTTGGGTGAAGATCCCCTCCCCCAAGGCCAAGGATCGCTACGGCAACCCCATGCTGATCACAGTCAAGGGCACCGTCGAGGCTTTCTACGCCTAAGCGGCCCTGACCGCGCCCCCCCTGCAGGGGGGCAACCCTGTTATTTCAGAACACCGGCCTAGCGCCGGTGTTCTGCTTTTGGGCTGGCCCTGGCCCACAGGCGCCTCTCTTTCTCTGCTCTCTTTTGCCTTCCTGTTTCTTCCTTTCCCTCCCTTTCTTTCGCCTTTTCCTTTTCATCTGGGCCCTGATCCGGCAGGCGAGCCGCCTTTGGCATCCAGGCAGGGCGACGCTCTTGTCATCCCTGCCGGTTTACCCAGGCCATCACAGCCCCACTCACCCTCGGGAGCGCGACTTGCCGCCCTGCCAGCGTTGCAGCGCAGCCCCCGCCAGCACCAGCAGGATGCCGAGCAGATCGCTCGCGGCCAGCCGTCCGGCCAGGGCATCGAGCAGGGCCCCCCCCGCCAGCTGGCCCGTGACGATGAGCAGGGCGCAGGCCAGGGCGCCGATCCGGCCGATGGCCCAACTGCTGATGGCGACGAACAGCGCCCCCAGCACGCCGCCGAGCAGCAGCCAGGGATCGAGCCCGGCGAGCCGCTCCCAGGGCGCCCCCTTGAGGATGAGCAGGGCGCCGAGCAGCCCGAAGCCGAGCAGGTGGTTGGCAAGGGACGCCGTCATGGCGCCCCGGGCGCTGGCGAGGCGGCCATTGAGGGTGCGCGACAGGCTCACCGCCACGCCGTTCAGCAGTCCCAGCAGGATCAATAGGGTCATGGTGTCTCTCCTAATGCAGCACGATAAGCAGGGCGCCGGCCAGCACCAGCAGGGCGGCGAGCGCGTCTTTTCCCGAGGGGCGGCGGCGAGCCAGTCCGAGCCAGCCGAGGCCATCGCACAGGGCACTAAACAGCAGCTGGCCGAGCAGCAGCAGGGCCAGGGTGCCCGCCATGCCGAGGGGCGAGTTGAGGCACAGGGCCGCCAGCACCACGGTGAGCGCCCCCGGCAGACCGCCGAGCCAGGCCCAGGGCGGGGCCGCCTCCGGCGTCGGGGGCCTTGGGGAGAGCCACCACAGGAGCCCGGCCACCAGGCTGCCGACCCCGTGGGCCAGCCAGCTCGCGAGCCAGGGGTCGGTGGCGCGGGACAGGGCGCCGTTCTGGGCGATCATCAGCGCCAGCAGCAGGCCGGCAGCGAAGGCGGCCAGGGCGCCCAGGGTCTGGCCGAGGGCGGGGCGGCCGGGGCCGCGGTCAACAAGCGGGGGGATCATGGGGTTGCTCCTTGGTTGAACTGACGAGCAGGGTAAATTGTTTTTGATATGGGGATAATCTACCCTCTTAGAACAACATTGTTTCCATAACGAGAACAACATGAACCAGGAAGCCTTCGCCCTGCTCCCGGCCTTCGTCGCCGTGGTGGAGGCGGGCACCTTGTCCGGCGCCGCCCGTCAGCTCGGTCTCAGCAAGTCGGTGCTGAGCAAGAAGGTGAGCCAGCTCGAGCAGGCCCTCGGCTGCCAGCTCCTCTATCGCACCACCCGCTCCCTCACCCTCACCGAGGCGGGGGAGCGCTACTTCGAGACGGTGCGCCATGCGGTGCGCCTGGCCTGCGACGGGGAAGATGCCATCGGCGCCCTGCAATCGGCCCCCCGCGGCCTGCTGCGGGTGACGGTGCCCATGGTCTATGGCCGCCGCCACATCGCCCCCCTTGTCCCGGAGTTTCTCGCTCTCCACCCCGAGGTGCAGTTGCAGCTCGACATGAGCGACGCCCGGCAGGATCTGGTGGCCGAGGGGTTCGACGTGGCGGTGCGCATCGGCGCGCTGGAGGATTCGAGCCTGGTCGCCCGCCGCCTCGCCCCCTGTCTCAGCACCCTGTGCGCCTCCCCCGCCTACCTGGCGAAGTCCGGTACGCCCCGTACCCCGAGGGATCTCGAGCGCCACAACTGCCTCTTCTACTCCCTGTTTCGCGGCGGCACCCAGTGGCGACTGCACGGGCCCGAGGGGGAGGTGGCCATCACCCCCAGGGGCAATTTCGAGGTCAACAACAGCGATGCCATCCACACCGCGCTGCTGGCGGGGCTCGGTATAGGCAACATGCCGGACTTCATCGTGGCGCGGGATCTCGCCGCCAGGCGGCTGGTACCCGTCCTGCCAGACCATGCCCTGCCCGAGCACGGCATCTGGTGCCTCTATCCCAAGCGCCGCCACCTGCCCGCCAAGGTGGAGGCCTGGCTGGCCTTCCTGCAGGAGCGCCTGGGGCTCCGCTGAGGGGGGCCATCGGGATAACCGGAACGGTTCACGTTTTTTTCATCAGGAAGGGAGTAGAGTAGGCAGCAAACCAAGCGTCTGTTTTGATTGGAGAAGCACTCCGGGGTCATGCCACGGCATGGCCCCCCAGGTGGAGTACCACGATGAAGAAAACCGCGATTGCCCTGACCCTGGCCAGCCTGCTGGCGCTGCCGCTCTTTGTCTCACCCGATGCCTGGGCCGCCCCGGTGCGCTCCCTGCAGAAGGAGCAGAATTACGAGCAGTTCATCAGCAAGCGCCAGGTGGTGGATCAGCTGCTGGCGGATGCCGCCCGCATCTTCCACTCCCCCGCCCGGGTCTCCGATGCGGGCTTCACCGCCAAGATGCCGAGCAACATGGAGCAGGTGACCACCCTGCTGCTGGAGGCGCACCAGCTCGAGCCCTATCGCACCGATCTGCTCGTCTCGGCGGCCAACGCCCAGATCTACAACGGCAACGTGGACAGGGCCATCGCCCTGTTCGAGCAGGCCCAGAGCGCCGCGCCGGACGATCTGGACATCAACACCTATCTCGCCACCTGGCAGCGCTTCAAGGGCAACCAGGCCAAGGCCGATGGCTACCTCAAGCGGGTCGGCGAGCTCAACGCCGGTCGCGCCGCCGATCTGCAGCGGCTGTTCGCCACCGTGGACCGGGTGATCGCCACCCCCCTCAAGGAGCGTCAGGGACGGAGCGAGAAGAAGGGGCGCCGCGCCATCGTCACCCTGGGCTATGCCCTCAATCCCGATGGCTCCATGCACGAGATCCTGCTGGGGCGCCTCGAGACCACCCGCGCCCTGGCCCAGGCCGATCCGGCGGCCCTCGTCATCCTCACCGGCGGTGTGCCCCAGAACCGCCAGACCGAGGGCAAGCTGATGGCGGACTGGCTGGCGAAGAAGGGCATCGACCGCTCCCGCATCATCGAGGAAAACTACGCCACCAGCACGGTGGAGAACGCCCTCTACAGCGGCTATGCCCTCGCCCGCCACGAGATTGAGTTCGCCACCCTGGTGAGCTCGGCGAGCCATGTGCGCCGGGGCCAGACCCTGCTGGAAATCGCCTGCTGGCAGAGCGGCCCGGCGAACATCCGCATCGACAGCGTCGCCTACCCGGACAAGCCCCTCTCCGCCCTGGCCAAGGCAAGCCCGGAGGAGCGGCTCGGCATCTACCGGGACGCCCTGCGTACCTATGGCCTGTGGAGCTACCGCTCGGCCCCGCTGGTGGAGCGCTGATCCCATGGCATGACGCCCAGCAAAAAGCCCGCCTAATGGCGGGCTTTTTCATCATCTGACGGGCCTGGGTGTCACTGGCTGCCTCAGCCCTTGAGTTCCAGCACTGTGGTGAAGCCCCCGAAGATCATGCGGGCGCCGTCAAACGGCATGGTCTGGTGCATGGGGCTGGCCGGATCCATCCTGGGGTCCTGCATCATCTTGGTCATGGCCTCGTCCCGCACCGCCTTGCTCGGCCACTCCACCCAG
Source organism: Aeromonas sp. R7-4 (assembly GCF_040908055.1). Taxonomy (NCBI): domain Bacteria; kingdom Pseudomonadati; phylum Pseudomonadota; class Gammaproteobacteria; order Aeromonadales; family Aeromonadaceae; genus Aeromonas; species Aeromonas sp. R7-4. The sequence continues at coordinate 98,274 of NZ_JBFODA010000016.1, read as the reverse complement.
GAGAAGACAACGCTTTCGTCCTCCTTGGCCGCCACCGCGCGGTAAAAGTCGGTCTGCTTGCCGTGGGGCACGTCATCCCCCCAGCACTCCAGCACCCGGGTGGCCCCATATTCGAGAAAGATGGGGTCAAACAGCCCAGCATGGTCGATCAGGGCCTGCTTGTTGACCGTCGGCACGGCGATCACGAATCCGTCCACATATGACATGAGCCTTTCCTCCTGTGAGTGAGGATCTCAGCATAGCAGCCGTGCCCCAGGTCACCCTCAAAGAGAGACCAGCCGCTCCAGATCGCTGCGGGTCAGGCGCTTGCTGTCCACCTTCACGTAGAGGGAGTGCTCCTCGCGCACCAGCAGCACGTCGCTCACCCCCTCGCAGGCGCGGATCTTCTGCTCCAGGGCCGGGGTGGCCTCGACCCCTTCCGGCAGCACGATGCGCAGGCTGCTCACATAGGGGGGCTCGGCCATGGTGAGGCTCACCCCGAGCCAGGCGAGGGCCAGGGCGGCGCAACCGCCAAACACCAGGGGGCCGCCCCCCAGGCTGTAGAGCAGGCCGCCGAGACTGCCGCCGATGGCGACCCCGAGGAACTGACTGGTGGAGTAGACCCCCATGGCGGTGCCCTTGTAGCCCGGCGGGGACTCCTTGCTGATGAGAGACGGCAGCAGCGCCTCCATCACGTTGAAGCCGATGAAGAAGAGCTGCAACCCGGCGAGCAGACCCCACAGCTGCTGGCCGCTCTGCCAGAGCACCAGCTCGGCGGCCAGCATCACCACCACGCACCCGATGAAGACCCGCTTCATCTGGCGGTGCTTCTCGGCATAGATGATGAAGGGCACCACGCTCACGAAGGCGATCAGCATGGTGACCAGATAGGCCTGCCACTGGCTGTCACGGGGCAGGCCCGCACGTTCCAGCAGGGGCGGCAGGGCCACGAAGCTCGACATCAGCAGAGTGTGGACGCAGAGGATGCCGAGGTTGAGTTTGAGCAGGCGAGGGTTGGTGAGCACGGTACGAAAGCTGCCTCGCACCATGGCGGACTCGCGATTTTGCAGGTGGGCCGCCGGGGTCGGCACCACCCAAAGCACCATGGCGATGGCGGCCAGGGCCAGCAGGGCGATGAGCCAGAAGAGGCCGGACAAGCCCAGGGCATGGGTGATGAGGGGGCCGGTCACCATGGCGATGGCGAAGGTGATGCCAAAGCTCACCCCGATGAAGGCCATCGCCTTGGTGCGATTCTGCTCCCGGGTGAGATCCGACAGGAGCGCCATGACGGCGGCGGAGATGGCGCCGCTCCCTTGCAGGGCGCGCCCGACGATGACCCCCCAGATGGCGTCGCTCAGGGCGGCGATGACGCTGCCAAGGGCAAACATCAGCAGGCCGCCGACGATGAGGGGCTTGCGCCCCACCTTGTCGGAGAGCAGGCCGAAGGGGATCTGGAACAGGGCCTGGGTCATGCCGTAGATGCCGATGGCAAGCCCGATGAGCGCCTCGGAGGCGCCCGCCAGGGACATGCCGTAGGTGGTCAGCACCGGCAGCACCATAAACATGCCTAGCATGCGCAGCGAGAAGACGGAGCCGAGCGCCCAGGTCGCGCGTCGCTCGCCCCTCGTCATGGTGAAATCATTCATGAGGGCCTCGATGAGTCAAAAAGAAGAGAGAAAGAAAGGGGTGACAGGCGCCCGGCCGCCCCCGAAAAATCGGCTATGCCCCTCGCAGGGCGGCGCCCATAATAGCAGAGCCGGGAAGATTCCCGGCTCTGGATTTCATGCATTTCAGGGGTGCAGTTCACACTATCAGGGCAGCATGCTCACCAATACAGGCGCTGCGTCCGGCTGGAAGTCCACCGACATCATTACGCTCAGGCAAGTAATGGTGACGATGGAGAACATGAACAGCTTGCGCGCCCAGAGGGAGTCGTCCACCGCCGCCTTGTAGCCCGACAGCGCCATCCCCAGCCACCAGACGCTCACCGCGGTGGCCACCACCAGATACTTGTAACCGGCGTAGCCGCCGAGGAACAGCATCAGGGTCGGCACCATGAACGCCAGGATGTAGAGGGTGATGTGGAGCTTGGCCACCGGGATCCCCTTCACCACCGGCAGCACCGGGATGTTGGCAGCCTGGTAGTCCTTGAAGCGGAAGATGGCGATCGCATAGGAGTGCGGCATCTGCCACAGGCTGAAGATCGCAAGCAGGATCAGGGCCCCCGAGTCGAACTGCCCGCTCACCGCGCAGTAGCCAATGACCGGCGGCGCGGCGCCGGAGAGGCTGCCGACCAGGGTGCCATAGACAGAGTGCCGCTTCATGTAGAGGCTGTAGACCCCCACATAAACCAGGAAGCCCAGCACCGCCAGCAAGGCGGCCAACGGATTGGCCGCAAAGTAGAGCAGTGCAATGCCCGCAACGCCCAGCGCCGTCGCATACCAGAGGGAGACACCGGGGGCGATGAGCCCCCGCACCAGGGCGCGGTTCTTGGTGCGCTCCATGATGCAGTCGATGTCCCGGTCGATGTAGTTGTTGAACACGCAACCGGAGGCCACCACCAGTGACACCCCCACCATGGTCAGGATGAACAGGGGCACATCCAGGCTCCCCTTCGAGGCCAGCAGGAATCCCCCGATAACCGAGATGAGGTTGCCGAAGATGATGCCCGGCTTGGTCACTTGCAGGTATTGCTTCATCATCATCAACCCGCTCAGTGAACCATCATGTTGATGTTGAGGTTGTACATGATCCACAGGGAACCCACGACCACGATGGCGATGATGAGCACGGTAAAGACCAGTGCCACCAGGTTCCAGCGCTCCTCGGAGGAGGTGTTCATGTGCAGGAAGTAGACCAGGTGCACGAAGATCTGCACCACCGCCATGGCCACCACGGTGCCGAGCACCACGGCGTGGGAGGCGGAGCCGTCCATCACCATCCAGAACGGCACGGCGGTCAGGATGAGTGACAGCACGAAGCCGATCAGGTAGGACTTGACGCTGCCGTGGCTGGCGCCGTGATTGTCAACGGTATGATTGCTCATTTTTACATTGCCCCCATCAGATAGGTTCTAGCGCTGCCGTGGCTGGCCCAGTCAATGTCAACGGAATGACTCATTTACATGACCCCCATCAGATAGACCACGGTGAAGACGCAGATCCATACCACGTCGAGGAAGTGCCAGAACAGGCTCAGGCACATCAGGCGAGTGCGGTTGCGCTCGGTCAGCCCCTTCTTGGTGATCGACACCATCATCACGATGATCCAGACAAGGCCGCTGGTCACGTGGATACCGTGGGTCCCCACCAGGGTGAAGAAGGCAGAGAGGAAGCCGCTGCGATCCGGGCCCGCCTCGTGCACGATCAGGTGATGGAACTCGTAGATTTCCATCGCGATGAAGCCGGCACCCAGCAGGAAGGTGACGAACAGCCAGGTGTTGACCGCCGCGACCTTGTTCTTGTTCATGGCCAGCATGCCGAACCCGAAGGTGATGGAGCTCAGCAGCAGCAGCATGGTTTCGGCGAACACGAACGGCAGTTCGAAGATGTCCTTGCCGGTGGGGCCGCCGGCAGTGCCGTTGACCAGGACCGCATAGGTCGCGAACAGGGTCGCGAACAGGATGCAGTCACTCATCAGGTAGATCCAGAAACCGAATACCTTGGTGGCACCGGCATCGTGGTGCCCATCCTCATGGGCACCGTGAGAGTGATGTAGTACGTCAGTCGCCATGGAATTAAGCCACCTTGTTGATGTTGTCGAAATGCTGACCTTCGATGCGCTCGATCTCGTCAACCTGTACGTAGTAGTCCACATCGTCGTTGAAGCTGTGGATGATCCAGGTGGCGATCATGCCGATGAAGCCGGCGATGGCCATCCACCAGATGTGCCAGATCATGGCAAAGCCGAACACCACGCTGAAGGCGGCGATGATGACACCGGCACCGGAGTTCTTCGGCATGTGGATGGGGGCATACTGGGCAGGCTTCTTGTAAGCGCTGCCGTCAGCCTTGGCTTCCCAGAAGGCGTCCAGACCCTTCACCTTCGGCTCGATGGCGAAGTTGTAGAAGGGAGGCGGAGAGGAAGTGGCCCACTCCAGGGTACGGCCACCCCAGGGGTCGCCGGTCCAGTCGCGGTTCTTCTCGCGGTCGCGGATGCTGACCACGATCTGGATGACCTGGCACAGCACGCCCAGGGCAATCAGACCGGCGCCGCAGGCGGCGACCACCAGCCAGCCGTGGAACTCGGGATCGATGTTCTGGCTGACACGACGGGTCATGCCCATGAAGCCCAGCACGTAGAGCGGCATGAAGGCCACGAAGAAGCCGGTGATCCAGCACCAGAAGGCACGCTTGCCCCAGACGTCATCCAGCTTGAAGCCGAATGCTTTCGGGAACCAGTAGGTGATACCGGCGAAGCAGCCGAACACCACGCCGCCGATGATGACGTTGTGGAAGTGGGCGATCAGGAACAGGCTGTTGTGCAGCACGAAGTTGGCGGCCGGCACGGAGAGCAGCACCCCGGTCATGCCACCCACGGTGAAGGTGATGATGAAGCCGACGGTCCACAGCATGGGGGAGCTGAACTCGATGCGACCGCGGTACATGGTGAACAACCAGTTGAAGATCTTCACCCCGGTCGGGATGGAGATGATCATGGTGGTGATGCCGAAGAAGGCATTCACGTTGGCGCCGGAGCCCATGGTGAAGAAGTGGTGCAGCCAGACGATGAAGGAGAGCACGGTGATCGCCACCGTCGCCCACACCAGGGAGGTGTAACCGAACAGCTTCTTCTTGCAGAAGGTGGCCACCACTTCGGAGAAGATACCGAAGACCGGCAGCACCAGGATGTACACCTCGGGGTGACCCCAGGCCCAGATCAGGTTGATGTACATCATCATGTTGCCACCCATGTCATTGGTAAAGAAATGGGTACCCAGGTAGCGGTCTGCGGTCAGCAGGGCGATGGTGACGGTCAGGATCGGGAAGGAGGCGATGATCAGGATGTTGGCGCACAGGGCGGTCCAGGTGAAGACCGGCAGGCGCATCATGGTCATGCCGGGGGCACGCATGCGGATGATGGTGGCGAAGAAGTTGACACCGGTCAGCAGGGTCCCGAGACCGGAGATCTGCAGACTCCAGATCCAGTAGTCGACCCCGACCCCCGGGCTGAACTCCAGCCCCGACAAGGGCGGATAGGCCAGCCAGCCGGTCTGGGCGAATTCACCGACCCCGAGGGAGACGTTGATCAGCACCACGGCCGCGGCGGTAAACCAGAAGCTCAGGTTGTTCAAGAAGGGGAAGGCGACGTCACGGGCACCGATTTGCAGCGGCACCACTATGTTCATCAGACCGATCACCAGCGGCATGGCCACGAAGAAGATCATGATGACGCCGTGGGCGGTGAAGATCTGGTCGTAGTGATGGGCGTTGAGATAGCCTTCGCTGCCCGCGGAGGCCAGGACCTGCTGACCACGCATCATGACCGCGTCGGCGAAGCCGCGCAGCAGCATGACCATGCCCAGAATGAGATACATGATACCGAGGCGCTTGTGGTCGACCGAGGTCAGCCACTCTTTCCACAGATATTGCCACTTGCCGTAGTAAGTGATGAGACCGGCAATGGCCAGCCCACCCAAGATGATACCGGCTATCGTGACCATGATGATGGGTTCATGGTACGGAATAGCCTCGAGTGTCAATTTTCCAAACATCGATTATTCCTCGGATCCTGCTTTCACACTCTTGTCGGCCGACATGGCCATGTGTCCGGCATGAGCGTCATGGTTCATGGCCTGCTCGTCCATGGCCCCCTCGGTCGGGGTCTCATGGTTCATGGCGTCATGATTCATGGCTTCGTGGTTCATGCCCTCGTGGTCCGCGGCGCCCGCTTTCTGGGTGTCGTGATCGCCATGGGACATGCCGCCCATGAACTTGTTGATGATGTTGACGAACAGCTTGGGATCGGCGCTGGCGAAGTACTCCACCGGGTGGTTTTCGCTCTTCTTGGCCAGGGCATTGAACTCATCCATGGTGCTCAGGGCCTTGGAAGAGGCCTTCACCTTGGCTACCCAGGCGTCGAAACCGGCTTGGTCCTGCGTCGCGATGGCCTTGAACTTCATGCCGGAGAAACCGGCACCGCTGTAACCGCCCGAGATGCCCTTGTACTCGCCCGCTTCGTTGGCAATCAGGTGCAGCTTGGTCTGCATGCCGGCCATGGCGTAGATCTGGCCGCCCAGTTGCGGGATGAAGAAGGAGTTCATCACGGTGTCGGAGGTCACCCGGAAGTTGACCGGGGTGTTGACCGGGAAGGCCAGCTCGTTGACCGATGCAATGCCCAGCTCCGGATAGACGAACAACCACTTCCAGTCCAGGGAAATGACATCCACCTGAACCGGTTTGACGTCGGATTCCAGCGGCTTGTAGGGGTCGAGAGAGTGGGAGGTTTTCCAGGTGATCACCGCCAGGATGGCGATGATGATGACGGGCACAGTCCAGACGACTGCCTCAATCTTGTTGGAGTGGGCCCAGTCCGGCGCATAGGTGGCACTGGTGTTGGACGCCCGGTATTTGTAAGCGAACGCCACCGCCATGACAATCACGGGCACCACCACGATCAGCATCAAGCCGAGTGCGGTCAATATCAGTGACTTCTGCTCCAGACCAACCTGCCCCTTGGGGCTCATCAGAGCCATGTCGCAGCCGCTCAGCAAGCTGGCGGTCGCGAGCAACAGCAAAGCGCCCAAGCCCCTCTTCACATCAAAGAGTCTCATGCAATGTCCTCATCTTTTGAAGGCTTATTGGTATAAAAAAATGCAGCATTTTATTGCATCAGAGCGGCATGTGAACAACATGAAAAATTAATCCCAAAAATGTTCCAAAGGTGATGGAAAGCCGTGTCAGATGTTAATCCCTTGACAATGACCAATTTACTCAAATCACACTCGAGCGATTCATCTTCCGTTAATTTATCCCTTCGCCAAAAACGCCCACTAATTAACCGAAACAACCGCATCGCTCTATTTTCAACCGGATTTGTGGTGACAAAAAGAGCCAAACAACCCCTCTTCGATACACAGGCCACCCCGCGCTTCCTTGATCTGGATACGCATATTCGGGAAAGGAATAAAAAAATAATTAATCAAACAATCGTATGATTAACTTCCTGAGGCCGATCAAAGCGGACAGAGCGCCTCTCTTTCCGGAACCCGCCATGAAAAACGGGTCCTCATCGGACCCGTTGCAGAGGATAGGCGAGCCCCGCCAGGGGTCGGCATTCAGGGATGGGCATGTTCCATACGGGTCGCAACGGCGATCCGGTTCCAGGCATTGATGGTGACGGCCTGCATCAGGCACTGGGCCAGCAGACTCTCCCCCAATTGGGCCAGCGCCTCCCCATAGGTCTGCTCCGTGAGCCCCTGGTCGGCGATCGAAGTGACCTCGTCGGTCAGGGCCAGCACCGCCCGCTCCCGCCCATCGAACAGCGGCGACTCGCGCCAGGCGGCGAGCGCCAGCAGCCGCTGCGCACTCTCCCCGTGCTTCATCGCCACCTCGGCGTGCATCTCGATGCAGTAGGCGCAGCCGTTGATCATGGAGGCGCGCAGCTTGATGAGCTCCTTGAGCGACAGGGGAATGTCGGTGCCGCCGAGATAGGCTTCCAGTCCCCGCATGGCCTGGATGGCGGCGGGGATCTGGCTGGCAAGCTGGATACGTTGTGACATGGTGATGCTCCCGTAAAGAGGCCCGACATGGGCGATGGGCCCATTGTTCACCCTTTCACTCGCCGGTAGAATACCGACAAAACCTGCAACAGTTTTGCGTATATCGCAAAGGTGATTCCATGCTGGATCGCATCCGCATCCTGGCCCAGGTGGTGGAGTCGGGCAGCTTCTCCCGTGCCGCCCGCGCCCTCAACCTGGCCCCCTCCTCCGTGACCCGCGCCATCGATGCCCTGGAGCAGCAGCTGGGGATCCCGCTCTTCAAGCGCAGCACCCGCCAGTTGGTGCTGACCAGCCAGGGGGAGTACTTTCTCGCCCGCTCCCTGCCCCTGCTGGAGGAGGCCGACCAGCTGGTGCAATCCCTGCAGCCCCTGTCGGTGGCGCCGCAGGGGCCGCTTCGGGTCTCCGTCTTCGAGAGCTTCGCTGCGGCCTGGCTGGCGCCCCGCCTGCCGGACTTTCTAGCCCGCTATCCCGGGGTGCGGCTCGAGATCGAGCTGGACAACCGCCTGGTGGATCTCGACGCCGAAAACGTGGACGTGGCGGTGCGCATCGGACGGCCCGTGGACAGCGGCCTGCACGCCCGCCACCTGCTCACCAACCGGGCCCTGCTGGTCGCCTCCCCCGCCTATCTGGCGCGCCATGGCGAACCCGCCCATCCCGCCGATCTGGCCCACCACAACTGCCTCATTCGCGGTCATGGCCGCCAGCGTCAGCACTGGCACTTTCGAAGGGGCACCGAGCGGCACAGGGTCGCGGTGCAGGGCAACCTCGCCTCTGTCGGCGGTACACCCCTGCTCTGCGCCGCCCGGGCGGGGTGCGGCATCCTGCTGCTGTCGAGCTGGATGGTGCAGCAGAGCCTGGACGACGGCACCCTGGTGTCGCTGCTGCCCGAGTGGCAGGCCTCCCCTTACGAGGATCGCCACGACGAGATCCACGCGGTGTTTCGCGGTGGCCGCTTCCTCACCCCCCAGGCCCGCGCCTTCATCGACTTTCTGGTGGAGGCGATGGCGCCCCTGCAAGGGCCGCGCTGATCGCGGCAAGCGTCTCGTCGATGGCGGGCAGAAAAAAGCAGACGCCGGGCAGAGGGCCCGGCGTCTGGACATGAGGGGCGTCACGACGACTCAGCGGGGCTTGCGCCCGTCCGGCGCCGGGGTCGTGCGATAATCCCCGTAGGGGAATACGTTGCGCAGGCGCTGGGCCACGGGCTCCGGGATGGAGCGGGAGAAGACGAGCCTGACGCCGCTGCCGTCGCGCTGCCCCAGGATGCGGCCGCGCACCGGATCCTGGCGCAGGATCTGCTTCACCTGATCCAGGAAGCGCGGCGACACCGAGCCCCGTTTCACCACCACCTTGCCCGGCGCGAGCCGGATCTCGAACAGGGCGCCACGCCCCAGCTTCATCAGCCACCAGATCAGGGCGATCGCCACCACCAAAGAGAGCCAGGCCATCCACAATCCTCCATCCATATCCTTGTCTGGGTCAGTATAGGGCGCGGCGGCGGCCCGTTATCTGGCGGGCATCACGCTTTGCCCACCGGACAGCGCCCGCGGCCCGACCACAGGGCCCACTACGCCGAGCTCAACGCCCCCTGCCCCAGGCAGTCAGGGTATCCCGATAGAGGGCCAGCAGCGCCTGATCCCGCACCGCCACCCCGACCCGCTGGGCAGGATAGCCGGCCCAGCTGTCGTGGGGATGGGCCTTGCCATCGAACTTCTGCAGGGTATGGCCGATGGCGGGGCCGCTGTCGACGACCCGCACCGGCCCCTCCCTCAGGGTGAACAGGGAAGGATCTATCACATAGGCGATGGCGGACGGATCGTGCACGTGGCAGCCATCGAGCCCGATCCGCTCGGAATAGAAGCGCAGGTAGAAGCGGCTCACGTCCCACAGGAAGCGGCCCGGCTCCCCCGCCTGGTCCCGCAGCGCATCCAGGTAGGCGCTGCTGAAGAAGCTCTGCTGGGTGACGTCGAGCCCGATGATCACCACGGGCCAGTCGGCGGTGAAGACCCGATCCGCCGCCTCCGGATCGTCGTGGATATTGGCCTCGGCATAGGGGGTCACGTTGCCGCGATGGCCGTTGACGCCGAAAGCGCCGCCCATCACCACCACCTGCTTCACCAGGGCGGCTACCTCGGGGGCCGCCTCGAGCGCCAGCGCCAGATTGGTCAGCGGCCCTATGGTCACCAGGGTGATCTCGCCGGGGTGGGCCTTCACCGTCTCGACGATGTATTGCCAGGCCGGACGGGGATCCGGGGTCAGGGTCACCGCCCCAGCCTGCACGTCGCCAAAGCCGGTGGGGCCGTGCACCACAGTGGTGGGGCCCACGGGGTCGCGCCGCAGGGGGGCGGCGGCGCCCTGGGCCACGTCCGCCTGCATGCCGTATTTCTGCTTGAGCCAGAGGGCGTTGTGGGTGCCGTTTTCTATGGTGGCGTTGCCAAACACAGTGGTGATGGCGAGCAGCTCGATGGCAGGGTGCGCCTCGGCAAAGAGAATGGCCATGGCGTCATCGATGCCGGGATCCGTATCCAGAATGATCTTGTGGGTCATGGGGCCTCCATTGGACAGAGCAGCCAGTGTAGCGAGCCGGCGCCGCTTTAACAGCGCCGGGATCACAACCCTGACGTCTCCTCTGCCTCCCTGCCTGCATCAACCCGGCTCCCGAACGCGCCCATGCCAACACCGGGCGGACAACGGCCATATTCTGGCCAGTCGGGCTTGCCGAGGTGGCCTGCGCCTTGCCGGAGGGCAATCGGGGTGGTATCACTTGGCCTCCTTGTCCACCTCTCTCATCCACCCGCCGAGGCGCCATCGTGATCACCCTGATTAAAGAGTCCGACCAGTTGAAGATGCCCTGGAAAAACAGGCAGGGCATCACGGCCCAGATACTTATCTCCCCCAAGGGGGCGAGCCTGGACAAACTCGACTTCGACTACCGCCTGAGCTCGGCGCCCATCAAGACGGCGGGCCCCTTCTCCAAATTTCCCGGCTATCAGCGTATCCTCCTGCCCGTCAGCGGCGCCGGCTTCGTGCTCAACGGCCACCCCTATGCCACCTTCGAGGCGGCCCACTTCAGCGGCGATGACGAGACCCACTGCGAGCTGCTGAAAAAAGAGGTGACGGATCTCGGGCTCATCTACCACCCCGAACGCGTCAGCGCCAACGTGCGGGTGCTCAACGTCCCCTTCCCGCTCACCCTCACCCTGGAGGCGGACAAGACCTACCTCTGCCACCTGCTCAGTGGCGAGCTGACGGTGGCAGGCCAGGCCGTGGCGATCAACGAAACCCTGGTGGTCAACGGCGAGCAGAGCATCCGCTTCGAGTGTCAGAAGAAGACCACCCTCGCCTTCTTTACCCTGCAAGCCAGATAGCGGGCACAAAAAAGCCGGGCAATCCCGGCTTTTGATTGGCATGAAGTGCGAGCGGATCAGCCTACCTTGAAGCTGCCCTTCATCATGGCGAAATGGCCGGGGAAGGAGCAGAAGAAGGTGAGATCCTTGCCTGCCAGCCCCTCGGTCTTGAAGGTGACGCTGGTACTCTCGCCCCCTCCCACCAGCTTGGTGTGCGCCAGGATCCTGGCGTCGTCCTTGGGCAGGTAGTCGTGATCGGCACCGGCACTCATGCCCGCGGTGGCGACGGCCTGGTAGTCGGCAGTATTGGCCAGCACCCAGTTGTGACCCATGTTGGCCACCGGCAGCTTGCCGGTGTGATTGAGGGTCACTGTCACCTCCTTGCAGGTGGCCGGCACGCTCATCTCTTTCTGGTTGAACTGCATGGCATCATTGCCTTCGATGACCAATGCGCACTCATCGGCCAGGGCGGGGGCGGCGAGGGAGCTCAGAAGCAGCAGGGCTAACACCTTTTTCATCATCTTCTCCTTTGATTGGCGATGGAAGACAGCAAACTCGCCTCGAAAGTCCGAGCGGCACCAGGCAAAGATGCTGTCAAAATCGATCTTCATTGTACCCAGATGTCACCGGGGGACGACGGTTTTTGCTCAAAGATGCGGGCCGGGTCACTCCTCTCCCCCGCGTCACGACAAGGGACCGGATTGGTCAACGGGCCGTCCGGCTTAATTATTTGCAGGGTTGGCGCCCTTGGCCAGCTCGCCAACCCGAACGCCCTTGGCTAAGCTGCTCACCCGTCGACGACTCCCGTGAGAATGACAGATGCACACCTCTTCCCTGCGCCAGGCACCGCGCACCCTGCTGCTCTCCCTGATGCTGCTGTTGACCGCCTGTCAGCCAGCCCCGACCCAGACCCGCATTCAGGGCAGCACCATGGGCACCTACTATGCGGTGACCCTGAGCGATCCCTTCCCCGGCGGACAGGACGCCCTGCAACAGGAGGTGGAGACCCTGCTGGCGCGCCTGAACCAGGAGATCTCCACCTATGATCCCGCCTCCCTCATCTCCCGCTTCAACCAGGGGACGGGGCAGCCTCCCCAGGTCATCCCGGCCACCATGGCGAAGATTGTGCAACAGGGCATGGACGCGGGGCGCCTCACCCGGGGCGCCCTGGATGTCACCGTGGGTCCCCTGGTCAACCTCTGGGGCTTCGGGCCGGACAAGCGCCCGACCCAGCGCCCCGGCGCCGAACAGATCGCCCAGGCCAGGGAGAGGGTCGGCATCGACAAGCTCACCCTGACACCCCAAGGAGATCACTTCCTGCTCGGCAAGGCCATACCGGGGCTCTATCTGGACCTCTCCACCCTGGGCGAGGGGGCGGCCTCCGACGAGATAGCCGGCCTGCTGGAGCGAAGAGGGGTGCACAACTACCTCATCGAGGTGGCGGGCGCCGTGCGCAGCAAGGGCCGCAACGCCAAGGGCAACCCCTGGCGGGTGGCCATCGTCGAACCCTCCGACAGGCCGGGCGCCATCGAGGACGTGGTCACCCCGAACGGCATGGCGGTGAGCACCGCCGGCAGCTATCGCAACTATTACGAGCTGGACGGCAAGCGCTACTCCCACATCATCGATCCCGCCACCGGCGAGCCCGTGACCCACAGACTGGTCTCCGCCAGCGTCATCACCCCGACCGCGCTGGAGGCCGACGCCCTCGACACCGCCCTCATGGTGATGGGGCCCGAGCGGGCGATGGCCTTTGCCAAGGAGCACAGGCTCGCGGTCTATCTCATAGAGAAGACGGATCAGGGATTTGTGGCGCGCCACACCCCCGAGTTTGCCCCCTATCTGGTGCGCAGCGAGCCATGAACGACGAGGCCCCGCACGGCGGGGCCTCTTTACATCATGGTACCGCTATTCGATGGGAATGCGGTGGGGCGCCGGAGTCACCGTCTGTTTGGGCAGGCGCAGGGTGAGGATGCCGTTGTCGAACCTGGCGCTCACCTGCTCCGGCGACACCTCCACCGGCAGCTCGACGGTGCGCGACACGCTGCCAAAGTAGCGCTCGCTGCGCAGGGCACGTTCATCCTTGTTCTGGCTGTCAAACTGGCGGATCTCCGCCTTCAGGGTCACCAGCTTGCCATGCACGTCCACTTGTATGTCCTCCCGGGCGACCCCGGGCAGCTCGGCCTGCAGCAGATAACCGCCGTCGCTCTCCCGCACATCCAGCTTGATCTGGCTGGGCAGCGGGTCCCCGTGCAGGGGGCGGATATAGAAGCCGGAGGCCATGTCGTGGAACAGGTCATCAAACAGGCTGGTGCGGCTCGGTAGCAAACTCATTTGATTCCTCCTTCTGGTGCACACGAGGCATGGACGGGCATCCGCCCCTCTGCGGAACGCCGGGATCTGCCTCTCTTCAAGTCTAAAAACCGGGCCGGCCTTCGCCACTGCCATTTCGCCTCTCCTTGATGAAGATCAAGGGTGCGGCGTGCATTTTTGCGATCCGCTCCCGGCGGGAAAAAGCGGGGGCTCGGCCCGCGTCCGATTGCCTGTCTGCGGACTTTGATGGCACACTTCCTTCACCAGCCCGCAGCGCCTGATGCAAGACAGATGCAGACACCGGATCCCGCACCAGAGAAGAAAGCCCAGCCCAAGTCCAGGCATATCCTGCTGGTCAACGAGCAGCGTTCCTTTCAGATGATGATGAAGGCGATGCTGATCAACATCGGCATCAACCGGATCACCTACACCAATTCCGCCGACGAGGCGCGCCGCCGCTGCCAGAAAGAGAGTTTCGACATCTATCTGCTCGACTACGAGCTGGGGTCCGGGGAAAACGGCCGCCAGTTGCTGGAGAGCCTGCGGGACCAGAAGCTCATCCCCCCCCAGAGCGTAGTGATCATGGTCAGCAGCGACGGCTCCCGCGCCATGGTGCTGAGCGCGCTGGAGGCCGAACCCGACGAATACCTGATGAAGCCCTTCTCCCAGGAGCAGTTCTCGTTTCGTCTCAAACGCGCCCTCGCCCGCCGCCAGGCCCTGGAGAGCGTCTTCACCGCCCTCACCCGGGACGATCTCCCTGCCCTGGTCGAGGCCTGTGCCAGACAGGCCGACACGGCGCCGCGCTTCGCCAACTTCTGCCGCTGCCTGCAGGCCGACACCCAGCTCAAGCTGGGCCAGGCGAAGGAGGCCCGCAGCCTGATGCGCCAGCTGCTGGCGGGGCAGGAGAACAGCTGGGCCCGGCTGACCCTGGGCAAGGCGTGCCACACCCTGGGGCTGCATGAGGAGGCGGTGAGCCACCTGCAGGCGACCCTCAAGCACACTCCCCTGATGGTGGAGGCCTACCTCTGGCTGGCGGAGTCCCTGCAGGCCCTGGGCAAGGAGGAGCAGGCCCAGCAGGAGCTCAGGCGGGCGGTGGACATTTCCCCCCAGTCGGTGCAGCTCTCCCGCCGGCTGGCGGAGGTCTGCCTGCTGCGCCACGACTACGCCCAGGCCAAGGACGTGCTGCTGTCCCTCATCGACCTGTCGCGCAACTCCATCCACCGCACGCCGCATTATCTCGGGGCCTACATCCAGACCCTGACCCTCTACGCCCTCAACAGCAACGACGGCTACCACATCGCCAACCTGCAAAAGCAGGTGAACTCGGCCCTGTCGCGCATTCGCGACTCCCTGATGATGGCGGAGTTCAACTACCCGGTGTTCGAGCAGATCTGCCAGGCCAGGGTGCGCATCGCCCTCGGGGAGCTGCTCAAGGGCAAGAAGATGCTCTATCGCGCGAACCAGAACTGGCTGGACAAGCCGGACACCATGCCCCCCGCCCTGCTCGGCGAGACCATACTCGCCCTCTACCAGCTCGGGGAGTTCGAGTACGCCGAAAGCCTGCAGGGACTGCTGGCGGAGGATGAGGACAGGCTGCTCACCACCTGCATCCGGGTGACCCGGGACGACAAGACGGTGCAGGAGCGCCGCCAGCGCTACCAGCAACTCAACGATCTGGGGATCAAGGCCTATCAGGCCGGGGAGCTGGAGCAGGCCCTCGGCCATTTTCGCGAGGCGCTGCGCCGGGCTCCCGCCAATACCGGGGCGGCCCTCAACAAGATCCAGGTGCTGCTGCAACTGATGCAGAAGAACCGCAAGAGCCCGGAATTTGGCGCCGAGTGCAGGGAGACCCTGGACGTGCTGGAGGGCATTCCCCTGAACCCGGCCCAGCAGGAGCGTTTTCGCAAGCTGCGCCAGGAATACCACCAGAGCAGCTGATCTGCCGCTCGTCCCCTCACCTATGCTGATACTGACTCAGGGAAGGGAGGGGCAACGCCATGGGAATGTGCCGATACCTGGTGGCCGATGGCCGCCACTGCTGCGAAGAGGCGGGAGAACAGGATCTGTGTCGCTGGCACGATCCCAAGGGCGATCACCACTCCCCGGGCACCGCCGAGGCGCTGGAGCGCTATGTGCGCCAGGGAGGCCTGTGCCACGGCCTGCAACTGGCCCGCGCCGAGCTGGCGGATCTCAACCTGGTGAACAGGCAGGGTCCGGAGGGATTCTTGCTGGAGCAGTGCAACCTCTATCGCGCCAACCTGCGAGGTGCCCATCTCTACGGCATTCGCATCAAGGGCGGCAGCCTGATGAAGGCCGATCTGAGCGAAGCGAACCTCCACTGCGCCACCCTCGACGACGTCAACCTGCTCGGCATCCGCTGGAAGAACACCCGCCTCGACAACCTGGAGACGGGCAAGCGGCTGATGCAGGACAGAAAGGGGCGCCGCGAGCGGGACCCGGCGCAGGCCCGCGTCTGGTTCAAGGAGGCGGAGGAGACCTACCGGGATCTGCGCAAGGCCTCGGAGGCCCAGGGCATCTTCACCATGTCCGGTCGCTACATCCAGCAGGAGCTCACCATGCGCCGCCTGCAGATGCCGTTCTGGTCCTACCGCCGCTTCGCCTCCTGGATAGTGGATCTCTTCTGCGGCTACGGCGAGGCCCCCATGCGGGTGGTGCTTTTTTCCCTGCTGCTCATCGTCATCTGCAGCATTTTTTACTTCTTCTGCGGCCTCAACTTCGCGGGCACCCACCTCATCTATCGCCCGGACGCCCCTCTGGAGCAGAACGCCATCTTCCTGATGGAGTGCCTCTACTACAGCGTGGTGACCTTCACCACGCTGGGGTATGGGGACTTCACCCCGGTGGGGTTGTCGCGGATCTTCGCCGCCTTCGAAGCCTTTACCGGCAGCTTCACGCTGGCACTGTTCGTGGTGGTGTTTGTCAAGAAGATGACCCGCTAGAAACCTGTCCACGATCTTGCTGGGAAGCCGCTTCCAAGGCTCATATGCTGCTCGCTTATGTGTCGCCAGGCGCTCCCATGTATACATATGCACTCAGGTTCCTCTGCTGCGCGTCACCTTGCTGACAGACTCTCGCGACAGATCGTGAACAGATTACCGAGCCGCTGCGCCAGTCACAGCCCCCGAACTTGCATCCATCGCGGATTCCTAGTCCAATAAGCGACGAACAAAAACGACATGAGCACCCCGAACATGAAGATCATCTCTTTCAATATCAATGGCCTGCGTGCCCGTCTTCATCAGTTGCAAGCCCTTATCGACAAGCACCAGCCGGACGTGATCGGCCTGCAGGAGATCAAGGTGCACGACGAAGCCTTCCCGGTGGCGGACGTGGAGGCCATGGGCTACCACGTGGTCTTCCACGGCCAGAAGGGGCACTACGGGGTCGCCATCATGAGCAAGCAGGCTCCCATCGAGGTGCAAAAGGGCTTCCCCACCGATCCGGAAGATGCCCAGCGCCGCATGATCATGGCCAGCTTCAAGCAGGAAGACGGCTCCGTCATCAAGGTGATGAACGGCTACTTTCCCCAGGGGGAGAGCCAGGATCACGAGACCAAGTTCCCGGCCAAGCAGAAGTTCTATGAAGACCTGCAGCACTACCTCGAGACCCACCATACCCCGGACGACCAGATAGCGCTGATCGGGGATATGAACATCTCCCCCACGGATCTCGACATCGGCATCGGCGAGGCGAACCGCAAGCGCTGGCTGCGGGATGGCAAGTGCTCCTTCCTGCCCATCGAGCGGGAATGGATGGAGCGGCTCAAGGGATTCGGCCTCACCGACACCTTCCGCGCCGCCAACCCCACCGAGTGCGAGCGCTTCTCCTGGTTCGACTACCGCTCCAGGGGCTTTGACGAGAACCGGGGCCTGCGCATCGACCTCATCATGGCCTCCGACGCCCTCAAGGACAAAGTGACCGAGACCGGCATCGACTACGAGCTGCGCGGCATCGACAAACCCTCGGATCACGCCCCAATCTGGACCTGCTTCGCCTGATCCCGGCCGTCGGGCTGCCCTGTCACTCCTGACCCTGAGCCCCCGCCACGCGGGGGCTTCTTCGTCTGCCAATCCGGCATTTCTTAATCCATATCAACTCTTTGGCAGATGGTACAGGTCGAACCTTGACCTTCTCCTATAGGTAAGGTTTACATTCATCCCATACGTCACAGGGAACCTGCACCATGTTGTCATCGAGATTGCCCACAGCGCTCATCGCCCGGCTATTGCTGGCGCTGGTGCTCGTCTGCAATCTCACCCTGTGCATCGGCTGGCATGGGGTGGCCACCCCCCTCCCGGGCGACGCATCCGGTCCCATCCTGACCCCGCCACAGCTCTCCCTGTCTCATGGGCTGCACCAGAGCGGGCCGGTACGGCACGCCGCCATGACCCCTGACCAGATCGACACCGCCTCCCTCTCCTGCCATTCGGGCACACTGAATGCGGGGACCCTGCCGGGGAATGAGTGTCAAATGCAGCCCGGCTTCTCCGGCGCCGCCAGTGCGCCCCCCCTGCTCGGCATGCTGCTGTCACTGCTGTTGCTGCCCCTGCTGTTGCTCCCCTCTTCGTGGAATATCGGCCCCCTGCTGGACAACTGGTTGCGGGATCCCTTCCTGCGCCTGCGTGGTACCCATCCCCCCTCCTGGCCCAGACGGCATCTGATGCTGTCCGTGCTGCGCCATTAGAAACCGCTTCTCCCGTTAGCCCGGGCGATGGCACTGCCATCGCCATGCCGTGCAGCGGCCGATCCATCGGCCCTGCCCCTATGGTCGGCCAACCCCGTCCGCCGAGCGCCAGCACCGCATCCGCTCAAGGCCGGACGATGGCCCGATACGAGAGAAGAAGTACCATGTCATCATCCAAGACATTTGCGCCCCGTGGCGCCCTGCCCTCCCGCACGCTCTGCCTGCAGACTCGCGCCGGAGGCCAGTCATGAACAAGACGCTGATCCTGTCTGCCCTGCTGCTCGCCCTCGGGGCCGGCGGCGGCTACTGGGCCGCCAAACAGACCACGGATGGCGCCAGCGCCGAGAAGCAGCCCCTCTACTGGGTCAACCCCATGGATCCCCGCGACAAGCGCGACGGCCCCGCCAAGGACAACATGGGGATGGACTTCATTCCCGTCTATGAGGAAAAACAGGAAGGGTCGCCCGGCACCGTCACCATCAGCCCCGAGATCCAGCAGAACCTGGGGGTGCGGCTTGCCAAGGTGGAGAAATTGCCTATCCACCAGCAGGTCGAGACGGTGGGCTACGTCGGTTATGACGAGGACAGGCTGGAGGCGGTCAACGCCCGCATGGCGGGCTGGATCCGCACCCTCGCCATCAAGAGCGAGGGGCAGCAAGTGAGCAAAGGCAGCCTGATTTACGAGCTCTACGCTCCGGATCTGGTCAACGCCCAGCACGAATACCTGCTGGCCCTCAACACCACCAACCCGCTGCTGCTGCGCGCCGCCGAGGGCAAGCTGAAATCCCTGCAGGTGCCGGCGGATCAGATAGCGGCCCTCAAGCGCAGCCGTCAGGTGCAGGAGACGGTGCGCATCTATGCCCCGAGCAGCGGCTATGTCTCCGAGCTGAAGGTGCGCGAGGGCCAGTATGTGGAGCCCGCCGCGGCCCTGTTCAACATCAGCACCCTCAAGCAGGTGTGGGTGAGTGCCGAGGTGTTCGAGCGTCAGGCCGCCCAGCTGAAGGTGGGCGATCCGGTCACCATGACCCTGGACTACGCCCCGGGCCGCCAGTGGCAGGGTCGGGTCGATTACCTCTACCCGACCCTGGATGCCGCTACCCGCACCCTCAAGGTACGGCTGCGCTTCGCCAACCCGGACGAGTTTCTGAAACCCAATATGTTCGCCAAGGTGACGATTCAGACAGGCAAGGGCGAGCCCCGACTGGTAGTGCCGAGCGAAGCGGTGATCCGCACCGGCAGCCAAGACAGGCTGGTGCTGGCGCTGGGGGATGGCAGCTTCAAGTCGGTGGCCGTCACCCTGGGCCCCCAGTTTGGCGACAAGGTGGCCATCAAGGCGGGGGTCGAAGCGGGGGACAGCATCGTCAGCTCGGCCCAGTTCCTGCTCGACTCGGAGTCGGCCATCGACTCGGACTTCCAGCGCATGACGGCGGTGCGCCCCGCCCAGATCTGGACCCAGGGGGAGGTGCAAGGCATCGACCTGGCCGGGCGTACCCTGATGGTCGCCCACCAGCCCATCCCCGAGTGGCAGTGGCCCGCCATGGAGATGGAGTTCACCGTGGCCGAGGGGGTCGACATGAGCAAGCTGACCGAGGGACAGACCCTGCACCTGCAGGTGATGCAGGAGGGGGATGAATATCGCATCACCACCATCCATCAGGAACAAGCGCCAGTAACCGGCGACGCCACCAAGCCAGCAACGGATGAGATGGAGCAAATGGAAGGCATGGACCATGGCCAGCATCAGATGGCGATGCCCGAGATGGAGAAGAAGTCATGATCCCTGCCATCATTCGCTGCCTGACAGGCAACCGCTCTCCGCTCTCTGCACCCAATGAGCAAGGAGCCCAACCATGATCCCCTCGATTATTCGCTGGTCCGTGGGCAACCGCTTCCTGGTGCTGCTATTGACCCTCATGCTCACCGCCTGGGGGCTCTGGTCGGTCAAACAGACCCCGGTGGACGCCCTGCCGGATCTCTCCGACGTCCAGGTGATCATCAAGACCTCCTACCCCGGCCAGGCGCCGCAGGTGGTGGAGGATCAGGTGACCTACCCGCTCACCACCGCCATGCTGGCGGTGCCGGGCGCCACCACGGTGCGCGGCTACTCCTTCTTCGGCGACTCCTTCGTCTACGTGCTGTTTGACGACGACACAGACCTCTACTGGGCCCGCGCCCGGGTGCTGGAGTACCTGAGCCAGGTAGCGCCCAACCTGCCCGCCTCCGCCCGCCCCCAGCTCGGCCCGGACGCCACCGGGGTGGGCTGGGTCTATCAGTACGCGCTGGTGGACAGAACCGGCAAGCATGACCTCAGCGAGCTCACCTCCCTGCAAAACTGGCTGCTCAAGTTCGAGTTGCAAACGGTGGACGGCGTCTCCGAGGTCGCCACCGTGGGCGGCATGGTGCGCCAGTATCAGGTGCGGGTCGACCCGGACAAGCTGCGCGCCTACGGCATCCCGCTCTCCCTCATCGAGACCGCCATCAAGCAGGGCAACCAGGAGACCGGCGCCTCCGTCATCGAGATGGCGGAAGCGGAATATATGGTGCGTTCGAATGGCTATCTGAAGAGCGTGGAGGATCTGAAGCAGATCCCGCTCGGCACCAATGTGCGCGGCGCCCCCCTGCTGCTGGGGGATGTGGCGGATGTCGTCACCGGTCCCCAGAGCCGGCGCGGCCTGGCCGAGCTCAACGGCGAGGGGGAAGTGGTGGGCGGCATCATCGTCATGCGCTACGGCGAGAATGCCCAGCACACCATAGACGGGGTCAAGGCGCGGCTGGCGGAGCTCAAATCCAGCCTGCCGGAGGGGGTGGAGATCGTCACCGTCTACGATCGCTCCGACCTTATCCAGCGCGCCATCGACAACCTCTCCGGCAAGCTGGTGGAGGAGTTCGCGGTGGTGGTGCTGGTCTGCCTTGCCTTCCTGTTCCACCTGCGCTCATCCCTGGTGGTGGTCATCTCCTTGCCCATCGCCATCCTGACCGCCTTTATCGTCATGCACCTGCAGGGGATCAACGCCAACATCATGTCCCTCGGCGGCATCGCCATCGCCATCGGCGCCATGGTGGATGGTGCCATCGTGATGATCGAGAACGTCCACAAACACATGGAACGGGAGGCGCTCACCGACAAGAACCGCTGGCGCATCATCACCGAGGCGAGCATAGAGGTGGGGCCCGCCATCTTCTTCTCCCTGCTGATCATCACCATCAGCTTCCTGCCGGTGTTCGCGCTGGAGGCGCAGGAAGGGCGGATGTTCCACCCCCTCGCCTACACCAAGACCTATGCCATGGCGGCGGCGGCCGGGCTCGCCATCACGCTGGTGCCGGTGATCATGGGCTACTTCATCCGCGGCAAGGTACTGGCCGAGCAGGCCAACCCGCTGAACCGCTGGCTAAGCCAAGGCTATGTGCCACTGCTCAAGGCCGTGCTGGCCCGTCCGAAAACCACCCTGGCCATCGCCGCCCTGGTGACGGTGGCGGGCTTCTGGCCTCTCAAGTACCTGGGCTCTGAGTTCATACCGCCGCTCGATGAGGGGGACATCATGTATATGCCCACCACAGCAGCAAATATCTCGGTGGGCAAGGCGCGAGAGATTTTACAGCAGACCGACAAGCTCATTCGCACCGTGCCCGAGGTGCAGAACGTGTTCGGCAAGGCAGGCCGCGCCGAATCGGCCACCGACCCAGCCGATCTGGTGATGATGGAGACCAGCATCCAGCTCAAGCCCCGCGATCAGTGGCGCCCCGGCATGACCCCGGAAAAGCTGAAAGAAGAGCTCGACTCCCTCATCCGCTTCCCCGGTCTCACCAACGCCTGGGTGCCCCCCATCAAGACCCGCATCGACATGCTGGCCACCGGCATCAAGACCCCGGTCGGCATCAAGATAGCGGGGCCGGATCTCAAGGTGATCCAGCAGCTCGGCCAGCAGCTGGAGCAGATCGTCGGCAAGGTGGAGGGCGCGTCATCTGTCTACGCCGAGCGGGTGGCGGGTGGCCGCTATGTGAAGGTGGACATCGACCGGCTCAAGGCGGCCCGCTACGGCCTCAATATCGCCGACGTGCAGGCGGTGCTCGCCACCGCGGTGGGCGGCATGGAGGTGGGCCAGACCATAGAGGGGCGCGAACGCTATCCCATCAACCTGCGCTACCCCCAGAGCTACCGCGATTCGGTGGCCAGCCTCGAGCTGCTGCCCCTGGTGACCCCCAAGGGGGAACGCATCGCCCTGGCGGACGTGGCGCGGGTCTACATCAGCGACGAGGCGCCCATGCTGCGCAGTGAAAACGCGCGCCTCAACGGCTGGGTCTACGTGGACATTCGCGGCCGCGACATCGGCTCCTTTGTGGCAGAGGCCAAGTCCGAGGTGGGTAGGCAGCTGGTGCTGCCGGCGGGCTACGCCCTCACCTGGTCCGGTCAATACGAATACATGGAGCGGGCCAAGGCACGCCTCGCCTACGTGGTGCCGCTCACCATCGCCATTATCGTGCTGCTGCTCTATCTGGCGTTTCGCCGCTTCCAGGAGGTGCTGCTCATTCTCACCACCTTGCCGCTGGCGGTGGTGGGCGGGATCTGGACCCTCTGGCTGCTGGACTTCAACCTGTCAGTCGCCGTAGGGGTAGGTTTTATCGCCCTGGCGGGGGTGGCGGTGGAGACCGGCGTCCTGATGCTGGTCTACCTCAACCACGCCTGGGATGACCTCGTGGCCGGCGGCAAGCCGGACAAGGCGGGCCTGCACCGGGCGGTGATCCACGGCGCCGCCCTGCGCCTGCGCCCCAAGATGATGACGGTAGTGACCATCATCGCCGGCCTCTTGCCCATCATGTGGAGCCACGGCACCGGCTCCGAGGTGATGCAGCGCATCGCCGCCCCGATGATCGGCGGCATGGTGAGCGCCCTGGTGCTGACCCTGCTGGTGCTGCCCGCCGCCTACTACCTGTGGCGCAGCCGGCACCTTGGAAAGCCCGTGCCCGAACAGGCCGAATAATCCGCTTCAAACAACTCTTTTTTGCATAGATGACGAGGAAAACATGATGAACTACAAGACGCTGACGCTGACCCTGCTGCTCGGCCTCGCCACCCACACCGGCCTGCAGGCCGAGGAGATGATGCACCACGAAGGGCACGACATGAGCCAGATGGGACAAATGGACGGCATGAACGAGATGGGCGAAATGACGATGACCAAGGGGGTCATCAGCCGCATCGACGCCCCCAACGGCAAGGTCGGCATCAAGCACGAAGCCATCGAGAACCTCAAGATGCCCCCCATGAACATGGTGTTCCTGCTGTCGGATCCCGCCCTGCTGGAGGGGCTGAAGGTGGGGGACGCGGTGCGCTTCCACGCCGAAAACCCGGGTGGCAAGTTGACGGTGACGGCCATCCAGAAACAGTGATGGCGAGACCACACACAATGAAAACGGCGGGCACTGGGCCCGCCGTTGTTTTATCTGTGATGTTCAGCCGGAGTCAGCCACGAATATGCGCGATAAAGGCGTCGATCTGCTCACGGCCGCAGGCGGGGTTCATGAAGACCGCCTTCTCCCCGGCGATATAGGAGTACTTGCCACGCTCGTCGTAGTCCGAGTGCGCCACCGCCTCCACCCAGTTGGTGTAGAGCCCCACCTTGCCGCGTCCCTTGAACAGGCTGCGGTGGTACTCGGTGTTGCGTGCCAGCCGCGCCTTGTAGGCCGCATCCGGGCTACGGGCCAGCTCGAAGGCGAACTCGGCTTCCGGGTCCTGCACCCACTCGGGGTTGTAGATCTTGAAGCCGACACTGGGCCCCTGATTCTCCTGGGCCACCAGCTTGACGTTGCCGAGCTGGCTTAACCGGAAGCGGAAGTAGTTGGCGTTTTGCAGGCAGTGGGCAAGCACGGTGCGATACCCCTCCACCCCCAGGTAGTTGAGGGCCGCATAGGCACCGAACAGGCCGCTCGCCCCCCGGGAGCACTCGATGGTGGATTGCAGGTGGGTCTGACCCTGGATGTCCCGCTCGAAGTAGGAGAAGTTCTCCGGGTCATTCTCCATCGCCTTGAGATCGCTCTGCTCTTTTATCATCACCAGGCTGGAGGTGTAGGGCACATAACCCCACTTCTGGAAGTCGACGGTGAAGGAGTCGGCGTATCTGAGCTCGGCAAAGCGCGCCACGTTGCGCTCGATGCCGGCCAGGGTCGCGGCGTTGATGGCCAGGGGGTTGGCGGCAAAGTCGTAACCCAGGAAGAAGATCATCGACCAGCCGATGGCGGCGTCCACGTGGATGTGGGGTTTGACCGCCACCTCGAACCGCTCGCACAGCCTGTCCCGCAGCTCGACCACGGGCTTGACCCTGTCCACCCCGAAGGTATCCGTGGTGCCCATGGTCAGCATGATGGTGGGGACCACGTGCTTCAGGGCGAAGCAGGCGGTCAGGGTGCGCTCGAGATCCGCCAGATCGATGTCGTTGTTCTCCCCCACCTGGATGCGGATGGTCTTGTTCTCGATATCCACCCCGAGCAGGGAGAGGTTGGTGATGTTGGAGTAGTGACCGCCCTGGGAGTTGATGATGCGGTAGTCCTGATAGTGGCCGAGCCCCTTGTGCTTGGCCTCGGGCAGGCTCTTGCGAATGCCGAGCAGGTAGCCGTAGAGGTTACAGAAGGTCCCCCCCTGGGTGAAGATGCCGGTGGCGCGGGCCGGATCGTAACCCGCCAGCAGGGCAATCTGGCGCACCACCTTCTTCTCGAGCTCCTCGGCCACCCCGGCATACTCGGAGTAGACCAGGTTGGGGTTCGCGAGAATGCCCATCTGGGCGCCGTAGATGGCAGGATCCGCCGACATGGTGATGACGTTCTCGACGCTGGAGGGGTTCTCCCAGTCTTTGGACAGCGCGCCGGCGAACAGCAGCTCCGTCATGGGCTCCCCCGGAGTGCGCATCTGCGCGGGCACCGGCATGGTCTCGCAGAGATCCGCGAGGCGGGCACGACCATCGGGCCAGGCATTGAGGCGCGCATCCGGGGCCAGGCCGCGGGCGCGAAACTCGTTGAGGGTGGCGAAACCGGGCTCGCGAAACACCGGCCAGAGCTCGGGGTTGCGGGAGAAGAAGTGGGCCTTGACGGTGGCGAAGCGGGCGGCGAATGCGGGGGAGACGGCGTTGACGCCGTCGTCTTTCAGGTAAACCAGATCACTCATTTTTATACCCTGGGTACGGCAAAGGTGCGGTTCTTATACCCTCATGACGAAAGCATCAACAGAGACAATATCTAATGCGCCGCCCTACTTTTTGTCATGACTGAGCCCTGACGGGGGCTGGGAATGCCTCCCCCGAGGCGCCCCCCTCGCCGTCTTGTGACCCCGATCACGCCGGTTCGGTCAGCGCACGGCGGCCAGCAACCAGTGGCAGAAAGGTTCCAGCTCGGCATGTTCCGGGAAATCGGCCCGCCACCCTTGCAACAGGTCGTCGATGGCCTCGGGGCGATAGGCAACCCCGGGCAGGCGCTCGGCCAGCGCATCGAGCGGCGCCGGATCCAGGCTGTCGCTGAAGATCTGCGCCCGGCCTATCACCCCCTTCTCCACGTCGAAGTGCAGCTCCACCCCGCCCCAGGGGAAGCGCTCCTCCAGCAGGTGGCTGAAAGCGGGCGCCTGACCGAAGTTCCACTCCCAGCTGCGCTGGCGGGCGAAGGTCTCGGCAAAGCCCGGCAAGTCGGGCATCCGCTCGGGGGAGATATGCTCGGGGGCAACCCGGGTGCCATGGTGGGCGAAGAAGGCCTCGCACAGGGCCTGCACCACCCGCTCATGGCTGATCCCCGGCAGCAGCTCGCAGAGGTTGGCGACCCGGCTGCGCACCGAGCTGATCCCCTTGGCCGCCAGCTTCTTGGGGTCGGGATTGAGGTAGTGGGCGAGCCGGCCGAGATCCGCGTCCAGCAGCAGGGTGCCGTGGTGGAAGCCGCGATCCCGGGTCTCCCGATAGGCCGAGCCAGACACCTTGCGATCCCCGTCCGGGGTCGCCACCAGCAGATCGTTACGCCCGGAGGCGAACGCCTCCACCCCGAGCCGCTTGAGCGCCTCCAGCACCATGGCGGTGGAGACGCTCTTGTCATACTCCGGCTTGCCCGCCATGAAGGTGAAGCAGCTGTTGCCAAGGTCGTGGAACACGGCGCCACCCCCGCTGCTGCGCCGGGCGAGCGTCACCCCGTCCTCTTCCATGCGCCGGGTGTTGCACTCCTTCCAGGGGTTCTGGGCCCGGCCGATCACCACCGTATTGGCGTTGCGCCACAGAAACAGCACCCGCTGGGCGGGGTCCATCTGGCGGAAGATGCACTCCTCCACCGCCAAGTTGAACAGGGGGTCGTGGGAATCGGAAAGCAGCAGGCGCAAGGAGGACATGGCGGGACCTTGTTAGGAAACAGAGAACAGGAAACGGGTGACTACCATACCACCTGGGGGAGGATCGGCGCACCCCCGTGGCCGAGGCGGGCCGCCAGCGCGGGAAAAAGCCTCCACCGTTGGTGCAGCGAGGCGGGTTGACACGCAACCACCAAAAACATGCGTTATATCAATAGCAGACTGCAAGAGTAGCGGCCCAGACGCGCCCCGCATGGCCACCTTTTCTTCCCATCAGGGCGTTTCTTTCGCCCAGACGAGGCGCCAAAATGAGCCGTGCCGCCATCAGGCGTGATGAACGACACAAAAATGACTTTTATTCCCCCCTATATCCTTTCTCGACGGGCCTTGATCCCCTTGCGAACGGACAGAAATTGTTTGACTCTAGCCAGGAGAGCACCTCCCGAGAGAACCGCGGTATGACGGAGTCCGATGCATCCTGCCAGCGTGCGCGCTGGCTTCTGCCCCTCTGGGTGGTGATTTCCACCCTGACCACGCTTCCCCTCAGGGCAGACGAGCACCTCATAGTGCAACTGCCGTGGCAGCACCAGTTCCAGTTCGCCGGTTACTATGCCGCCCTTGCCAAGGGGTTCTATCGGGATGCGGGCTTGCGGGTCACCCTGCGCGAGGCCGGCCCCCGCACCGACGTCATCAACGAGGTGACCACGGGCAGGGCCCAGTTCGGCATCCGGGGCAGCGATCTGCTGCTGGCCCGGGCCGCAGGGCGCCCCGTGGTGGTACTCGCCGCCATGCTGCAGCACTCCCCCCTGGTGCTCATCACCCTAGACAGGCCGGACATCCGCACCCCGGCGGATCTGGCCGGCAAGCGCCTGATGCTGGAGCCCGGCGCCAACGAGCTGCTCACCTATCTGCATCACCACACCCGGGACAAGACGTGGGAGACCCTGCCCTATGCGCAGGGGGTGCAGGCGCTGATCACGGGCCAGGCGGATGTCATCAGCGCCTACAGCTCCACCGAGCCCTTCGCGCTGGCGCGAGGGGGCATTCGCCACCGGGTGTTCACCCCCAGGGAGATCGGCTTCGACTTCTACGGCGAAAACCTCTTTACCTCGGAGCACGAGATCGTCACCAATCAGGAGAGGGTCGACGCCTTCCTGCAGGCGAGTCTCAGGGGGTGGCGCTATGCCATGGACCACCCCGAGGAGATGATCGACCTCATCCTGACGCAGTACCCCGGCAGGGCCGATCGCGCGCAGCTGGCCTTCGAGGCCCGCGAGACCCGGGCGCTGATGCAGCCCGATATCATAGAGCCCGGCTACATGCAGCCGGAACGCTGGGAGCAGATCGCCAGGACCTACCGGGATGCCGGCATGCTCAAGGCCGTCCCCAACCTGGCCCCCTTCATCTACAACACGGCCCAGGCCCGCCTGCTCCAGCAGCGCCAGCTGTTCGACCGAAGCGTCACTGTGGCCATCCTGGTCACCCTCAGCCTGCTGGTGCTGCTTGGCATCTTCCTGTACCTCTATCTGCGCCTGCGCCAGGAGGCGCTCGACCGACAGCGGCTCACCCAGGAACTGGTCCAGCGCGAACAGCACTACCGCTTCGTGGCGGAAAACAGCGGCGACGTCATCTGGACCATGGACACCGCCAGCCTGCGTCTTCGCTACATCAGCCCCGCCATCTCGTCCCTGAGCGGCTATGAACCCGCCGAACTGCTCAATCTCTCCCTTCGCCGGTTGCTGCCCGATGACTCCTGGGGCCGGTTGCGCGACGAGATCGCCGCCTCCCTGGCCGCCTGGCAGCGGGGGGAGCATGACCAGACCCGGTGCGTCATCCACTCCCAGCTGCGCCACAAGGACGGGCATCTGGTGGCCATCGAGACGGTCACCACCCTGCACGGCAACACCCGGGCCTGGCCGGACGCCATCCTGGGGGTGACCCGGGATGTCACCGAGCGCTCGGCACGGGAGGAGATGATGCGCCGCCTCGCCTTCTACGACCCCCTCACCCAGCTGCCCAACCGCCGCCTGCTGCAGCAGCGGCTCAAGGAGACCATGGCGCAGGCTCCCGAGCGGCCGCTGGCCCTCATCTTCATCGATCTCGACCACTTCAAGCCCATCAACGACACCTTCGGCCACGAGACCGGGGATCAGCTGCTCAAACAGGTGGCGGAGCGCATGCGCCACTGCGTGCGGGAGGAGGACCTGGTGGCGCGCCTGGGCGGCGACGAGTTCGTGATCCTGCTGCCCGATACGGACGCCGCGGCCCTCGCGGTAGCCGACAAGCTGCACCAGAGCCTGCACCACCCCTTCTCGATCGAGCAGCAGGCGCTGTGCATCTCCGGCAGCATAGGGGTGGCCCTCTATCCGGAGCACGGCACCGACCCCAAGACCCTGATGCACCACGCCGATCAGGCCATGTACCAGGCCAAGCACCACGGCCGGGGCCGGGTCTGCCTGTTCGCCGCCGGGCTGGCACCGGACACCCTGCAATGGCAACCCGCCCACGAGTGCGGTCACCCCCGCATCGACGCCGAGCATCGCCAGCTCTTCAGGCTGACCAACCGGCTGCTGGAGCGTCTGAACGAGCCAGACGGGCGACCGGATCGACTGCTGGAGGAGATGGAGCGGGTCTTCGAGATGGCCCGCCAGCACTTCGCCGCCGAGGAGCAGGTACTGGCGGAGCATGACTTTGCCGAGCTGGAGGCCCACCGCCAGGATCACCGGCGACTGCTGAGCATGGCCGACCAGCTGATGGCCGCCGCCAGGGCGGGCACCCTGGGCCACGACGAACTGCTCAACTTCATCATCCATGAGCTGGTGGTCGGCCATATGAGCCAGGCCGACCGGTGCTACTTCGCGCTGTTCGAGGCGGGCGACGTCCGCCAGCAGGCGCTCGGCTAGTCGCCGCGCAGGGCGACCACGGGGTCCAGGCGCACCGCCCGCAGCGCCGGGGCGACCCCGGCCAGCAGACCGACCAGGGCGCTGCACCCCAGCGCCAGCAACAGATAGAGGGGATGAAGGCTGAGCGGCAGCCCCGCCGCCAGCAGGGCGAGCAGCAGCTTGAGCCCCCCGAGCAGGACCAGCCCCATGGTCCCCCCCAGCAGCGCCAGCACCACGGCCTCCAGCAGAAACAGCAGCAGGATGCGCCGCCGTGGGCAACCCAGCGCCATCAGCAGGCCCACCTCGGGGATCCGCTCCTGCTGGGCGATGCTCATGATGCTGAAGATGCCGACCGCCCCGATCAGCAGCGAGATGATGCCGAGCCCGCCGACCGCCAGCTTGACGATGGAGAGTATCTTGTCGAGGCTCGCCAGCATGTCCTGCTGGGAGGTGAGGGTAAAGTCCTCGGCGCCGTGGCGGGCCGTCAGCACCCGCCGGATCTGGGCCGAGATCTCGGCCTCCGCCCGCCCGGCGCCATAGATGACGTCGATCTCCTGCAGCCCCTCCCTGTTGAACAGCGCCTGGGCGTGGGCGGCGGGCAGATAGATCATGTCGTCCAGATCGAAGCCGAGAAACTGCCCCTTGGGAGCCAGCACCCCGGCCACCCGGAAGCGGCGATCCCCGGCCCGCAGCAGACTGCCCGGCGCATCCCCGCCGGGGAAGAGCTCCGCCGCCACCTTGGCGCCCAGCACCGCATAGGCGCGGGGCATGGCGCTGTCGTCCGCGGGCAGAAAACGCCCCTGCACCAGGGTGAGCCGCCAGCCAGAGAGCGCCGCCGGGCCTGTGCCCAGGATGGCGGTGCTGCGGGTCAGCCCCCGGCTGCGCACCTCCCCCTGCCCCTGCACCACAGGGAGCGCGGCCTCAACCCCCGGCAATCTGGCGAGGGCGTCGGCATCCTCCAGCAGCAGGGGGCGGCTGCTGGAGAGGATGCCGGGCGGGCCGCCGGCGGTCTCTGTCTTGCCCGGGGTCACCGCGATCAAGCGGGTACCGAACTGGGAGAAGCTGTCGAGCAGATAGAGCCTGAGCCCCTCGCCGATGCCGGTGAGCAGGGTCACCGAGGCGATCCCGATGGCGATGCCGAGCGCCGACAGCAGGCTGCGGCTGCGCCCGGCCAGCAGGGCGCGCCAGAGCCAGAACAGCAGATCGGCGAGGCGCATCAGCCACCGCCCCATTGCCCGCTGCGCAGGCTGCTGACCGGATCTTGTCTTGCCGCCCGGGACGCCGGCAGCCAGCTGAAGAAGAGCCCGGTCAAGAGGGCCGCCGGCAGGGTGCAGAGCGTCGCCTGCCAGGGCACCGCCGCCGGGAAGGTCGGCCAGATCAGGCCGGCGAGGGCGACCAGGGCATAGCCCAGCAGGGTGCCGATGAGGGCGCCTCCACCGCTCAGCAGCAGCGCCTCCCACAAGAACAGCCGGCGGATCTGGCGGCTGTCGGCCCCCAGCGCCTTGAGCAGGCCTATCTCCCCGGTCCGCTGGCGGGTGCTGATCAGCGCCAGATTCATCATCATGATGCCCGAGACCAGCAGGCTGATGGCGCCGATGCCGGCGACCGCCAGGGTGAGGGTGGCCAGAATGGTGGAGAAGGTGGCCAGCATGGCGTCGCGCCTGACCACAGTCACATCGAGCACTCCGTGACGCCCCTGCATCAGCTGCTCCAGCCGCGTTACCAGCGGGGGCACCGCCTGCCCGTCCAGCGGCTGGATCAGCAGGCGAAACAGCCCCTCGGTATTGAACAGCCTCATGGCGCTGCCGACCGGGATCAGCGCCGCCTCGGCCATGTCCATCCCCAGATTGCTGCTCTGGCTGGTGAAGATCCCCACCACCCGGAAGCGACGATTGTCAAAACGCAGCCACTGGCCGAGGGGATCGGTCCGGCCGAACAGCTCCCTGGCCGCCACGGCCCCGAGCAGGACCACAGGCCTGTCCTCTGTGGCCTCCCCCGGCAACCAGCGGCCGGCGAGCAGCACCAGCCCGTGGGTATGCCGCAGCCCGTTGCTGCTGCCGAGCAGCATGGTCTGGCGCACCCGGGCCCCCTGCTTGGCCTCGGCAAAGCCCATCACCAGCGGCACCAGCCGCACCTTGGGCTGGTGCTGGCCAAGGTAGTGCATGTCATCCAGGGTGATCTCCCGCAGGCTGTTGCCGGTGACCGGCGGCAGCCCGCCTGTGGTCTCCTTGCGGCCCGGGAACATCACCAGCAGATCCTTGCCAAGGGAGCTGAACTGGTCGGCCACATAGCGTCTTGCGCCCTCCCCCAGCGCGGTGAGCAGCAGCACCGAGGTGACGCTCAGACTCACCGCCAGGATCAGCACCAGCGCCCGTGTGCGCTGACGCAATAACGCCACGGCGGCGAAGCGGATGGCATCGGGGCGCCGCATTCAGTTACCACCGCTGTCGCTGCCGATGCGGCCATCGTTCATCAGGATCCGCCTGCCCGCCCGCTCGCCGAGGCGCGGGTCGTGGGTCACCACCACCAGGGTGATGCCCTGCTCCCGGTTGAGCCCCTCAAGCAGGGTGATCACCTCTTCCCCGGAGCGGGAGTCCAGGTTGCCGGTGGGCTCGTCCGCCAGGATGAGGCGCGGCGCCATGGCCATGGCCCGGGCGATGGCCACCCGCTGGCGCTGGCCGCCGGAGAGCTCGGCGGGCCTGTGGTCGGCCCGGTTGCCCAGCCCCAGGCTCGCCAGCAGTTGCTGGCTTCGGCGATGGCGTTCGGTGGGGGCAACGCCGCACAGCATCAGCGGCAGCTCGACGTTCTCGCGGGCGGTGAGGCGGGAGACCAGGTGAAACGACTGGAACACGAAGCCGATACGATGGCCGCGCAGCCGGGCCAGCGCGGGTTCAGACAGGGTGGCGGTGTCCTCCCCCCCCAGCCAGTAGCGCCCCTCGTCTGGCCTGTCCAGCAGCCCCAGCACATTGAGCAGGGTCGACTTGCCGGACCCCGAGGGGCCCATCACCGCCAGATACTCCCCCTCGGCGACCCGCAGGGAAACGCGATCGAGGGCGGCCACCTCGCTCCCCCCCAGGGTGAAGCGACGGCTGACGGCCTCGAGGCGAATGAGATCACTCATCCGCCGGCTCCGTGGCGGCGGTGAAGGGCCCCTCCCCGGCTATCTGACCGGGCTGGGCCGCCAGCCGGTCACCGGCGGCGAGCCCCTCTGTGACCTCAACCCAGT
This sequence comes from Aeromonas sp. R7-4, assembly GCF_040908055.1. Taxonomy (NCBI): domain Bacteria; kingdom Pseudomonadati; phylum Pseudomonadota; class Gammaproteobacteria; order Aeromonadales; family Aeromonadaceae; genus Aeromonas; species Aeromonas sp. R7-4. The sequence goes on along the minus strand of NZ_JBFODA010000016.1, from coordinate 65,797 downwards.
TCCAGTTCTCCACGCCCCAGCGAGGCCGGACCCGCACCAGCCTATCCCCCTCCAGCCGCAGCACGCTGCCATCGTCGGCCCGGCTGCTGGCCGCCACCCGCAGCACATCGGTGGCGCGAGTCACCTCGACCTCAAGGTCGGCGCTGTAGCCGATGAGCAGAGGCACGTCGCCGGGCGGGGCGGTGAGCGCCGCCTCCACCTCCACGGTGCGGGCCTGCTTCTCCAGCTCCTTCACATAGGGGGCGATGCGGATGACGGTGGCGGCGAGATCGCGCCCTGGCATGGCGTCGAGCAGTACCCGGGCGCGCTGGCCCACCCTGAGGCGGGCGGCATCCACCTCGTCGATGGGAGCGGAGACATAGAGGCAGCGATCGTCGATGAGATCGATGACCGGGGGCATGGCCACCCCGGGGGGGGAGGGCGTCATGTATTCGCCGAGCTTGCTGTTGACCTCGGCCACCACGCCGGCAAAGGGGGCCAGCAGGCGCCGCTCGGCCAGGCGGGCCTCCACCTGGGCGACCAGCGCCTCGTCGACCCGCTCCTGCTGGCGGGACGCCCGGCAGATGTAGCGGCGGGTATCGGCCAGGTTCTGGGCCTGCTCGGCCAGGGTGCGGGAGGTGAGGTTCTTGGCGAGCAGGGTGGCGAGGCGGCTGGCCTCCCGCTCGTAGTAGGTGGCCTCGCTGCAACGCTCCTCGCGCTGAGTCTTGCCGAGGGCCTGCTGGGCGCGGGCACGGGCGAGATCGGCGCGAATGTCCTCGCTCCAGAGGGTCAGCAGCAGGTCTCCCTGCGCCACCCTGTCCCCGGCCTTGACGGCGATCCGCTCCACCACGCCGCCAGCTGGCAGGCTGAGCCCGGCCCGCTGGCACGACTTGATGGTGCCGGCCCGGGTGTTGACCACGGTGACGCGCACCTCGCCGCGATCCACGCTCACCAGCGGGACGGGCGTCGCCACCGGGCGCAGCCACCATGCCAGGACGGCCACCGCCACCCCGGCGCCCGCCGTCCACCACAGCCAGCCTCTCTTCATCGCGCCTCCTTTCGCCATCGGCTCCCGTCACGTGCGTCGGGAGAGCAGGACATCATTTCGCCTTAGCTAGTGACTCCCGTCATCAGCGTCGGGAGAGCAGGGCATAATAGAGCAAGGGTATCACCACCAGGGTGAGCAAGGTGGAGACCAGGATCCCGAAAATCAGGCTGATGGCCAGCCCGTTGAAGATGGGATCATCGAGGATGAACAGGGCTCCGATCATCGCCGCCAGCGCCGTCAGCATGATGGGTTTGGCCCGTACCTGCGCCGCTTCGATCACCGCCTGCTCAAACGGCATGCCAGCGCCTCTCTGCTGCTCGATAAAGTCCACCAGCAGGATGCTGTTGCGTACGATGATCCCGGCCAGGGCTATCATCCCTATCATCGAGGTGGCGGTAAACTGGGCCCCCAGCAGGGCGTGGCCCGGCATCACCCCGATGAGGGTGAGCGGAATGGGAGCCATGATGATGAGCGGCACCAGATAGGAGCGGAACTGGGCCACCACCAGCAGGTAGATGAGGATCATCCCCACCCCGTAGGCGATGCCCATATCGCGGAAGGTCTCGTAGGTTACCTTCCACTCCCCGTCCCACAACAGCGCCACCTCCCCCAGCTTGTCAGGCTGCTGCACGTAATATTGGGGCAGGTCGATATCGGCACCGGCGGCAAACATGCCGTAGAGCGGGCTGTCGGTGTGGCCGCCCATGTCGGCCACCACCATCACCATGGGCTGCATGTTCTTGTGCATGATATAGCTGGGTGCCACCTCATCACGGCGACTCACCAGCTCTGATACCCGGATGAGCTGCCCGCTCGGGCTGCGCACCTTGAGGGCCAGTACGCCCGCCAGCTCCCGTTTGTCACCGGGAGCCAGTTCGATGCGGATCGGCACCGGATACTTGGCGCCGTGCCCCTGCAGCCAGCTGGCATCCTGATAACCCACCCCGCCATGGAGGGTGCTCACCAGATCCCCGAGATCGACCCCGAGCAAAGCCGCCTTGCTGCGATCCACCACCAGCCGCCACTTGGACTGGGGGTCGGTCAGATAGATATCCACGTCCACCAGATCCGCCGTGGCCACGAAGCGGGCCTGTACGGCGCGCGCCGCCGCTTCACGGGCGGCCGGTGTCGGGCCATACACTTCCGCGACTATGGGGGACCAGACCGGCGGGCCGGGCGGCACCTCCACTACCTTGAGGTTGCCCCCTGCCGCACTGGCGATAGCCTGCAAGGGGGCCCGCACCGACTGGGCAATCTGGTGGCTGCTGCGATCCCGTTCATGCTTGTCCACCAGATTGACCTGAATATCCCCCAGGTTGGCGCCGCTGCGGATAAAGTAGTGGCGCACCAGGCCATTGAAGTTGATGGGGGCCGCGGTGCCGGCATAGATCTGGTAATCCTTCACCTCGGACACCTTGGCAAGCTCCCGCCCGACCGCCAGCAGGGTGCGCTCGGTCTGCTCCAGGGTCGCCCCCTCCGGCATGTCGAGCACCAGCTGGAATTCCGACTTGTTGTCAAAGGGGAGCATCTTGAGTACCACCCACTGCACCATGGGCATGGCGGCGGCACCCGCCACCAGCAGCAGGATGGCCAGCCAGAGCTTGCGTCTGGCGCGCTTGGCGCCGTCACCGATCAGGAAAGGGGTCATCAGCCGCTGGAAGAGTCCGGCCCTGGCCTCACCGTGGACGACATGTGCCTCGCTCTTGAGCAAATGGCCAGCCAGCCAGGGGGAGAAGATAAAGGCCACCAGCAGGGAGATAAGCATCCCCATGCTGGCATTGATGGGGATGGGGCTCATGTAGGGGCCCATCAGGCCACTGACAAAGGCCATCGGCAGCAGGGCCGCGATCACGGTCAGGGTCGCCAGTATGGTCGGCCCGCCCACCTCGTCCACCGCCCCCGGAATAAGATCCTTGAGCGCCCCCTTGCCCAAACCGCGATGACGGTGGATGTTCTCCACCACGACTATGGCGTCATCCACCAGAATGCCGATGGAGAAGATCAACGCAAACAGCGACACCCGGTTGAGGGTAAAACCCCAGGCCCAGCTCGCAAACAGGGTCAGTGCCAGGGTGATGACGATAGCCACCCCCACCACCAGCGCCTCGCGCCAGCCCATGCTCACCAGCACCAGCAGCACTACCGCCGTGGTGGCAAAAATCAACTTACCGATCAGCGTGTTGGATTTGGTCTCGGCGGTGACGCCGTAGTCCCGGGTCACCGTCACCTCGACCCCAGCCGGGATAAGCCGGTTCTGCAAACTCTCGACCCGCGCCTCTACCCGTTTGGCCACATCGACCGCGTTCTGGCCCGGCTGCTTGCCGATGGCCAGCGTCACCGCCGGATAGCTGTGATCCCCCTGCCCCATCCAGCTGCGCTGCACCGGGGTCTCCTCCCCGAGCGACACACTAGCCACATCACCGAGGTAAATCGGCTTGCCGCCCTGCAGCCCCACCACCAGCTCGCGGGCCTGCTGCTCGCTTTGCAGGAACTGCCCCACCTGCACCTTGATCTCACTGTTGTTCTGCCAGGTGGCCTGTGTCGGGCCCACCCGATTGGCGGCAGCCAGTCGCTGACTCAGCTCGCCCCAGCTGATGCCGTGGGCGCTGAGTGCCGCCGGATCCGGCATCACCCGCAGTACCGCGCTCTGGCTGCCCAGACTGTAAATATCGCGAGTACCGGGAATACGCTTGAGCTCGGTCTCCAGCTCATGGGCGACCCGGGTCAGCTCGGGGGCGCCCAGTTGCTTGCTCCAGAGCGTCAGACTGACGATGGGCACGTCGTCGATCCCCCGGGGTTTGACCAGTGGCTGGCCGATTCCAATCCCCTCTGGCAACCAGTCGCGGTGGGAATCGAGCTGGTTGTTGAGATCGACGATGGCCTGTTCGCGGCTCACCCCCACCTTGAACACCACCACCAGCAGGGCGCCATCGGGTTGGGAGAAGGAGTAGAGGGTATCAATTCCCTTTATCTGGGAGACCACCTGCTCGGCCGGGGTGGTAACGAGGGACTCTACCTCCGTCGGGCTGGCACCCGGGAAGGGGATGTAGACATCGGCGAAGGTGACATCGATCTGCGGCTCCTCCTCCTTGGGGGTCACCAGTACCGCAAACAAGCCGAGCAGCAGCCCCACCAGCGCCAGCAGCGGGGTGATGGCCGAGCCCTGAAACAGCGCAGCCAGTCGGCCCGCTGGCCCCAGCCTCCCCTTGTTGCCGTTCAGCTCGCTACTCATGAGCCACCGCCTGCTGCTGCGCCCAGGCATCGGGGGCCAGCTTGTCACCGGCTTGCAGCCCGGCCAGGATCTCGCACTGCCCCTCGACGCAGTGGCCAACCCGCACCGGCGTCAGGGCCCAGCCAGCGGGCTGCTGCAGATAGACGCCGTTGAACTCCCCTTGCCGCAGCAGGGCGCGATCCGGCACCTGCAACACCTGACGCTCACCCTGTTTGAGCTGCACCTTGAGCCACATGCCGGGCAATACCCCGGCGGTGTGCGGCGGCAGGTCGAGGCGCAGCCTGAAGGCGTGGCTCTGGCTGTCGGCATAGTTGAAGCGGGTCAGTTTGAGGGGGGTAACGGTGTTGCCATCCGGCAGCAGCACCTGCACATCCGCAGGCTCACGAGCCAGCGTCAGGGTGGATTGGGGCAACTCCACCTCCACCCGCAATTCGTCAAGGGAGAAGCCGGAGAGCAGCGGGGTACCGGGGGCCACCGTCTCCCCCAGCTCCACCAACCGCTTGGTCACCACCCCGGCGTAGGGGGCGAGAATGCGGGTATAACCGTAGGCCTCGCGGGCCTGGGTGAGGGCAGCGTCGGCCGCATTCACCTCCGCGCGGGCGGCGCTATCGGTCGCCTGGGCATTGTCGAGCTGGGCACGGGTGATCACCCCTTTGGCGATCAGCGCCTGAAAACGGGCAAGCTGGCGCTCGGCCTCCACCTGCTGGGCCTGTGCCCGGGCCAGTCGCGCCTCGGCTCCCGTGACGGCGGCAAACTGCTCCTTGCCGCTGATCTCCAGCAGCGGTTGCCCGGCGACGACCTCATCGTTCACATCCACCAGCATACGGGAGACCCGGCCGCTGGTCTGGGCCGCCACCGTCCCCTGATGGATGGCAGTGACTGTGCCATCGAGTGTCAGCCAGTCGGTCACCGGCTGTGGCGCCACAGTCAGCGGGGCCACCGGATCCCCTTCTGCGGCCAGGGCTTGGGTGGATGTCATGGCCTGCGATGTCATCACCAGCAAGGTGATCCCCAGCAACCGGATGTTTTCCATCATCACTCTCCTTCCCTGGCGTCATCAGTCACTTCACGGGATCAGGCGGTATGGGGCTGGTGAGCCTTGCTCCGTGCGGGAACCAGCACCCGGTCGACCAGCAAGATCCCGGCCACCATGGCTGCTATAAACAACATTATCATGGGCTGCCCGCTAGAAATGAGACTCAAGGCTGGCCCCGGGCAGATGCCCACCAGCCCCCAGCCGATGCCAAACAGCACAGCCCCGCCGATCAGGCGGCGATCCAGCCTGGGGGCCGGTACGACGGCGATGGGCTCCCCCAGCAGGCTCTGACTGCGCGGTTTCACCAGCAGAAAATAACCCGGCATAAAGACCAGCAGGGCGCCCCCCATGACGAAGGCGAGGCTGGGATCCCAGGCCCCTGCCAGATCGAGAAAACCGGTGACCCGTGCGGGATCCACCATGCCGGAGATGGCCATCCCCAGGCCAAACAGCAGACCTGCGAGCAAACTTGTCAGCAATGCCATGACGATCAACCCCTTACAGCAGATGATGAGTGACGAAGACGGTGATAAAGCCAGCCGCCATAAAGGTGAGGGTGGCCGCGATGGAGCGCAGGGAGAGCCGCCCCATGCCGCAGATGCCGTGACCGCTGGTGCAGCCGTTGCCAAGGCGGGTGCCGACGCCCACCAGCAGGCCGGCCAGCAGCACCAGCGGCCAACCGGGCAGGGTGGTAAATGCGGGCATGCTGGCCCAACCCAGGGTCAGCGCCAGCCAGGCGCCCGCCCCGAGCCCCAGCAGAAACAGCACCCGCCACGGCGCCCGGTGTTGCAAGGCACCGGCCAGAATGCCGCTGATCCCGGCCACCCGGCCGTTGAACAACATCAGGATCAGGGCCGACAGCCCCGCCAGCATGCCGCCGCCCAAAGAGAGCAGCCATTGGCTTTCCATCATCAAGATTCCTTATTTTCAGAGTGACAAAAATGGGTTTGCAGCGCCGCCAGCACATCGGCGGCGGCCTCGCTCACCAGCGAGTAGTAGATCTGCTGGGAGACCTTGCGCGAACGGATAAGGCCATGGCGCTTCAATACCGACAATTGCTGGGAGAAGGCCGACTGCCCGAGCTGGCTGTGGGCCAACAGCTCCCCGACCCCCTTCTCCCCCTCCACCAGCTGGCAGAGCACCATCAGGCGTTCGGGATGAGCCAACGCCTTGAGCAGGGAGGCGGCCGCCGTCGCGTGTCTGTACATCTCGTCGAATGGGCTCATAAGCATAAATTAGCAATTGCTGATATTTAGTCTATTGTATAAATAAACACTAAATTAGCAACTACTAAACAATCAAAAAAAGGAGAGACACATGACAGTCGATAACGGAGTCAGAGTGGTCGCAGGCTGCATCTTGCTGCTGTCGCTGCTGCTCACTGCCTGGGTCCACCCGGGCTTCGTCTGGCTGAGCGTCTTTGTCGGGGTCAACCTGATACAGAGTGCGTTCACCGGCTTCTGCCCCGCCGCCATGATCCTGAGGCGCATGGGCATGAAATAGCCCAGACCGGACGATGAAAACGAGGGAGCTATGGCTCCCTCGTGGTAAAACCCCATTTTGTTTCAATATGTTGCTGTCAGAGTCCCAGGGTTTACCCCGGCCGCCGCATCGGCTACCATGTCGCCTCTTTACCCATAGCGGAGACCATCAGTGGGCAACTCATCAAGTGACAGATGCACGCCGACTCCGTTCGTCGGCACCCCGGTCGCGAGCTAGCCGCAGGTCACTCCCTGCCGCGACTCGCCACCCCAGCGAGAAGCGGATCTTCCCCCCTTCTTTTTACACTTGACGTCAGGTGACCGGCCCAAGGCCGACACCTTGCCTGCATAGTTTCTGCTTCCCGAAAGGAGGCTACTATGCGCTTGACTTCACATAACCGGCTGGCCGGTGACACCCTCTCCCTGCTGCGCAGGCTGGGTCTTGGCCTCTGGCCGCGCCTGTGGTGCCGCCAGAGGCGCCGGCATCACTATCGGCTGCATATCCGCTGCGAGGACAGGGCCGACATGGAGCGGGTGCTGGTCGGGGTGAGCCGCACCCTGCAGCCGGCCGGCCTGCACCCCAGGCAGGCCATGACACCCGGTAGCGGCGAAGGTCGCGTGCTGGTGCTGAGCCTCTGCTGCACGCCGCCCCAGCGCCGCTACCTGGTGCAGTTCGTCCACCTGGTCGGGGCCGATCACCCGGTGCGCTGGGAGCTACACCCGGACCCGGCGCCCGCCCCCCGCGCGCCCTTGCCGGCGCAAGGCCCGGGCCGGCGGCTCTAACGGGCCCGGCACTCCCCTCCCGCGCCTTCCCGGCCAGACGCGGGAGGGCGCGTTTTCATTCACCCCGCGCCGACCGCGTTCCTTCGATGTCCCCATGGACATCTCGCCCCGGGACACCGGGTCGGCCCCGTCAGAAGGAGTCACCCATGAGAATGTGGCAACAACTCGATTTCATCGCCCTGCTCGACACCCTCGCCAGCCTGCTGCTCGCCTTCGTGCTGGGCAGCCTGGTCGGCCTGGAGCGTCAGTACCGCCAGCGCACCGCCGGCCTTCGCACCAACGTGCTGGTGGCCGTGGGGGCGGCCCTGTTCGTCAACCTGGCCCAGCGCATCTACGACCTGCACGGCGGCAGCTACGGCGTGGTCCACGTGGTGGCCTACATCGTCTCCGGCATCGGCTTTCTCGGGGCCGGCGTCATCATGCGCGAATCGGGCAACATCCGCGGCATCAACACCGCCGCCACCCTGTGGGGCGTGGCGGCAGTGGGGGCCGCCAGCGGCGCCGGGTTCGCCCTGGAGGCCGTGCTCGGCGCCCTCTTCGTGCTGGCGGCCAACACCCTGCTACGCCCCCTGGTCAACCAGATCAACCGCCACCCGGTGGACAATACCGACACCGAGGTGACCTACCGCGTCACGGCCCTCATCCGCCGCACCCACCAGAAGGAGGTGCTGCCCTGGCTGGAGCAGATGCTGGAGCAGGCCAACTACCCCCTGAGCGAGCTCGACATCGAGCCGTTTGGGGAGCAGGATCTGGAGATCTCGGCGGTGCTGCTCGCCACCTCCATCGACGGTGACGAGCTCGACGCTCTGATGAAGCAGCTGGGGGAGCATCCCCGCATCAAGCAGATCTTCTGGCGCGCCAGCACCACGGATTGAGACTCCCGGCCCGCTCGGGCCATGGCGCCCAGCAAAAAGCCCCGCCGGATCGGCGGGGCTTTTTGCTGGGCGCAGTACCTCTGGATGACTAGCGGCGGCTGCGCCAGCGGATGCGCGGGTTGATCACCTGGGCGGTTTTCGTGGGGGGGGAGCCCGCGATCAGCGTCTGCATCAGCTCGAAGGCGGCGAGGGCCAGGGCCGGACAGTCCTGGGCCACGGAGTCGATACGCATGGGGATGCAGTCGAGCAGGTCGTGATCGTCGAAGGTGCACAGGCGCATGCCCGTCTCCATCAGGCCCGCCTCGTTGAGGTAGCGCAGCACCCCCTCCAGCAGAGTGAAGGAGGCGGTGAAGAGGCCCCTGGGGGGCGTCCCCAGTTCGGCCACCAGCTCGGCCATCAGCTGATAGCCGGAGCTCGGCTGATAGTCCCGGTGGCGCACCCGATTTGCCTCGGCCACGAGACCGGCCCGGTGCAGGCCGAGCTCATAACCCGCCAGCCGGTGACGGCTGGGGGAGAGATCCAGCAGGCCGCCGAAGTAGTAGATCTCCTCCCCGCAATCCTGGGTCATGTCCTGCACCAGCTCGGCGGTGGCCTTGCAGGCGTCCGAGATCACCATGGGCAGGCGCGACTCGCCGATGTGGCGGTCGAGCTGCACCACCGGCAGGCGGTCGTGAATTCGGGCATAGGTGTCGTCGCTGTGACCGCTGGAGGCGACGATGAGACCGTCCACCTGGCGGCTGATGAGGTTGTCCACCACCCGCTGCTCCAGGGTGGGATCGTCCTCGGAGCAGGCGATGAGCAGCTGGATCCCCGCCTCCCGGCAGCGGGCCTCCAGGGCCCGGGCGATGCTGGCGAAGCCGAAGTTGGTGAGGTCGGGGATCACCAGTCCCCAGGTGTAGCTGCGCACCGCCCGCAGGGAGCGGGCATGGATGCTCGGCTGGTAGTGGCACTCGTCCGCCACCGCCTGTATTCGCTTGCGGGTATCGTCGGCGATGCGGTATTCCGCACTCTTGCCGTTGAGCACCAGGCTGGCGGTGGCCTTGGAGACCCCCGCGAGCGTGGCTATCTGGGCAATCGTGATCCGTTTCTTCTTCTCCACCTGACCTCCCGGCAAACTGACACCGGGCTATTGTACAAGGCAGGCCGCCAGCGGCCAGTGATAGAGGCAAATTTTGCTGTCATCACCGTCACAACGTGCGGAAAGTACTGGGTTTTCACCGGGGAAGTAGCGGGTAGACAGGGTCTGGCGACCGCCGTCGACGAAGCACTCCAGGCTGGAGCGATCGCACAAGACGGTGATACTCCCCCCAAGCCAGGGGCAGGATCGCTCCTCCCACTCCCCGCTCTGCCAGTTCTGGCGACGCAGCACGATGCGCCCCGACTGCCACACCAGCTCTGCCACGGTCCCGAACCCGAGGCGACCCTCACCGCTCGGGGCCAGGTCCAGCCAGGCGCTGTCGATGGCCAGGGCAGGCAGCTCGCCCCCCTCGAAACGGGTCAGCGCCCCCTTGAGGGCCGAAATCTCCGCCACCGGCCGCTGGCAGAGCCAGTCGTCCTGCCAGAACAGCTCCCGCGGGCAGCTCATCTGATGGATCCAGCCATAGGGAATGGTGGGCTGGCTCATCTCGTTCTCCTCCGGCAAGCCCAGCCAGCCGAACAGCAGGCGCCGCCCCTGGCTGTCCTGGGTGGTCTGGGGCGCATAGAACTCGAAGCCTCGGTCCAGCTCGTGGAAGGCCCCGTGCTCGAAGTGCGTTCCGTCGAAGTCTCCCGCCAGCCAGCCGCACTGGTAGAGGTTGCGATAATCCTCCCCCCGGGGGGCTATGCCCTGGGGGCAGCTGATCAGCACATGGCGCTCACCAAGCGCAAACAGGTCCGGACACTCCCACATATAGCCAAACTCCCCCAGCCCCCCGCGCCCGCTGCCGGCGATGGGGCCCACCAGCGTCCAGGCATCCAGCGCGTCACCGCGATAGAGCAGCACCTCGCCCCGATTGTCCAGGGTGCGGGCCCCCAGCACCATCAGCCACTGCCGGCCGTCGTGCCACACCTTGGGGTCGCGCACATGGCCGCTGTAGCCTTGGGGCAGGTCCAGCACGGGCCCCAGCTTGGCAAAGCCGCCCTCACCGTCGACACGGGCCAGACACTGGTAGGCGGTGCGACCGCCGTCCGGGTATTTGACGTTGCCGGTGTAGATGAGGGTCAGACGCCCCTGCTCGTCGCTCACCGCCGAACCCGAATAGCAGCCGTGGCTCTCATAGGGCTCGGTGGGCAGGAGCGCCACCGGCTCGTGCCGCCAGTGCAGCAGATCGGTCGAGGTGACGTGGCCCCAGCCCTTGTTGCGGTGCTCGCAGCCGAGCGGGTTCCACTGGTAGAAGAGGTGGTAGCGCCCGTCGTGCTCGATGACGCCGTTGGGATCGTTGAGCAGCCCCACCGGGGCTGCCAGGTGCCAGCGGGGTCGATGGGGATCGGCCGCCGCCTTGAGCTGTCCGGCCAGCAGGGACCGGACAACCTGGTTGAGGAGATGGCTTTCCTTCATCACTCCACCTTGTACTTGAGCAGGTAGGAGGCGACGAAGGCGGCGCCAAAGGCGATCACCAGCCCGACGACGTAGTGGATGAGGCTCATGGGCTGGACGATGGCCATGCCCGGGATGCCGGTCAGGCCCACCGCCGTCATGCCCACCTTGGCCGCCACCACGTAGGCACCGCCGCAGGCACCGCCGAACAGACCGGCCAGGAAGGGCTTGATGTAGCGCAGGTTGACCCCGAAGATGGCCGCCTCGGTGATGCCGAGCAGGCAGGACATGGCCGCCGGCACGGTGATGGCCTTGATCTTCACGTCCCGGGTCTTGAAGTAGACCGCGAGACAGGCCCCGCCCTGGGCCACGTTGGCCATGGCCCAGATGGGCAGCAGGAAGTTGACGCCGATGGCCGGGTTGGTGAGCAGGCCCGCCTCGATGGCGTGGAAGCTGTGGTGGATGCCGGTGATGACGATGAGCGAATACGTCCCGCCGAACACCAGGCCCGCCAGCCAGCCCGCCTGCTCATAGAGAGCGCTCAGGCCGAACGAGATGCCGTCCCCCAGCACGCGACCGGCGGGGCCGATGAAGAGCAGCGCCACGAAGCCGGTGAGGATGACGGTGAGGAAGGGGGTGAGGATGAGATCCAGGGCGTCCGGGATGCGCCTGCGCAGCTGTTTCTCCAGGTGGGACATGAACCAGACCGCCAGCAGCACCGGGAAGACGGTGCCCTGGTAGCCGATCATGGCCACGTCCAGCCCGAAGAAGTCCATGGTCTTGAAGCCCCCCGCCACGCCCCAGGCGTTGGTCAGGGCCGGGTGGGTCAGAATGCCCCCGAGGGTCGCCCCCAGATAGGGGTTGCCGCCAAATTCCCGCGCCGCCGTGAACCCGATCAGGATCGGCAGTATGATGAAGGCCGCCGAGCTGAACATGTCCAGCATGACGAACAGGGCGCTGTCGGCATTGACCCAGCCATAGGTGCGCACCATGCCGAGCAACCCCATCAGCAGGCCGGACGCGACTATGGCCGGAATGATGGGCACGAAGATGTTGGAGAGGGTCCGCGCCAGGCGCTGGGCCACGTTGAGCTTGGCCGTCGCCATGTCGGTCAGCTCCGCCTTGCTGGCGGTACCTGTGCCGGTCAGCGCCACGAACTCCGCATAGACCTTGTTGACCAGGCCGGTGCCGAAGATCACCTGGATCTGGCCCGCGTTGCTGAAGCACCCCTTGACCCCGTCCAGCTTGTCGATGGCGGCCTTGTTCACCTTGCTGTCGTCCGCCAGCACCAGCCGCAGCCGGGTGGCGCAGTGGGCGGCGCTGACGATGTTCTCACTGCCCCCGAGCAGGGGCACCAGATCCTTGGCTATCGCACTGATATTCATAATCTTCCTCTTATGACCCGCCGTCGGCGGGCCCTTGTCACATGAGAGTAGGGGCTGTCGGTCCTGGCTTCTAGCCGCAGATCAACGGCCGCTTGCGCCCGATCGCAAAAATTCATCCAGCCGGGTGCGGGTGGGCAGTGCCGTCATGGCCCCCTTGGCGGTGGTGGCGAGCGCCCCGCAGCCGTGGGCCTGGGCCAGGATGGCGGGCAGCTCGGCCAGACTGGGCAGCGACGAACGCCCTGCCAGCGCCGCCAGCAGCCCCGCGACGAAGGCATCCCCCGCCCCCGTGGTGTCGAGCGGGGTCACTTTGGGCCCCACCCACTCCAGCCGCTCGCCGCCGAGGCGGGCCACCACGCCAGCCGCCCCCCGGGTCACCAGCACCAGGGCCGGCCCCGCTATGGTGGCGAGCCCGGCGGCCAGATCGTCCAGACCGCTCAGCAGTTGCAGCTCCTCCACCGAGAGCTTGACCACGTCCGCGAGGGCCATGGCCTCGCGCACCACGGGCAGCATCTCGGCGGGGTTGCCCCACACCTCGGGCCTCAGATTGGGGTCGAAACAGACCCGTCCCCCGGCCGCCTTGATGGTCGTCATGGCTTGCAGGCAGCTGCTGCGCACCGGCTCGTTGGCGAGCGCAATGGAGCAGGTCAGCAGCCACTGTCCAGCCTGGAAGACCGGCAGATCGGCGGGGCTCAGGAACTGATCGGCGCTCGGGCGCACCATGAAGGTGAAGCTGCGCTCCCCCTCGTCATCCAGTTCCACCAGCACCGTGCTGGTGCGATGGGCCGGATCCAGGGTCAGATGGCGGATGTCGACTCCTTCGCTTGCCAGGGTGTCAGCCATAAAGCGGCCGAAGGGATCGGCGCCGACCCGGCCGATGAAGGCCGACTCCCCGCCGAGCCGCGCCACCCCGACCGCCACGTTGGCCGGTGCGCCCCCCGGACACTTGAGGTAGTGCACCTTCCCTTCCGGGATCAAGTCCACCACCGCATCCCCCATTACCCACACACGATTCGTCACCTTGCTACTCCACTGCTGCACAGGATTTGCCAGAGCCGGGCCCTGATCTCTTGGTCCGCATTATCAGCTAAACCGTTTTAGCTAACCAACAGATCCCGGCACCGGCTGCCATTTTTGTGATCGGGATAACGAACTAGAACCAGGTTTCCATCTGCACGCCGAAGTTCCACTCGCCGCCGGCGGTGAAGTCGCTCTGGCCCATGGCATCGGAGCTGGCGTAGTTGTCGAGCTCGGAGGACCAGTCCATCCAGGTGGCGAACACGCGAAGCTCCGGCCGCTCGAAGAAGCCGGCGGTCTGCGCCTTGAAGGTGGGGGCGAAGGTGAGCTTGGTGAAGTCGCCGCTCACCGCCTGGCGGCCCTTGTAGCCCTTGGGATCGAGATCCATGTACTGCCAGGTCGCCTCGTAGACCAGCTCCACGTTCTGGCTCAGCACCTGGGCCAGCCGGCCATTGAGGGTCACCCAGCTGTACTCGTCCCCCTTCACGTAGCGATCCTGGCTCTGCTCCGCCAGCAGGGCCGGGGCGACACGCCAGCGGGGTGCAAGATCGGTGGCGCCAAAGAGGGCGACCCGCACCGCATCGGCGTCCGGCAGCAGCTCGCTGTCGGAACCCAGCCCCTTGAGCTCGGCCCCCAGGCCGTGGCCATAGAGCACGGCCGCCTTGGAGAAGCCGGGGTTGATGCCGAAGAAGCTGTCGGCGTGGTAGGCCACCAGGGTGTGGGCCCCCTTGTTCGCCGCCTCGCTGCCGACGCCGCCGTCGTTGATGCGCGCCTCGTTGTCCTTGGCGGAGAGGCCGTTCAACATCCACTGCCAGTTGCCGACGCGGTTGTTCATGGTGAGGATGTAGCTCTCGATGTCGGAGAGGCCGCTCGCGCTGATGTCACCGTAGTCGCGCCCGTAGAGGGAGAAGTTCGCCTTCCAGCTGTCGGCCAGCTGCACGTCGTAGACGCCGCCGCCGGTCCCGGCGAGGAAGACCACGTCCGAGTCGAGCCAGTGGATGTCGAAGTTGTCCCGATCGAAGCGCTTGCCCGCCCAGAGCACCGAGTGCTGGAAGGGGCCGCTGAAGCTCGCCAGATCGCCGATCTCGGCAAACACCTGGCGGGTATTGAGGCTGGAATCGCTGGCGGTCCAGTCGTTGCTGGTCTCCACCCCGTCCGCCAGCATCAGCTTGTAGCGGGCCCAGCTGCCGTCGTCGAAGGTCTGGGTCTTGAGCAGGTTGGCCTCCATGTAGGTGTCATCCTCGTTGCCAAGCCGACCCACGGCCCCGCCCACCGAGCCGGCCGGGGTGATGTAGGGGCCGCCGCGGCCACCGTTGCCATTGCCGTTGACCAGCAGGCCGGAGCGAGCATAGCCGTGGAACTCGAAGCCCTGGGCGCCGGCGGTCTGCTTGTCCACCTTCTCGCTCTGGGCCTTGGCCACGGCGGCGGTCTCGTGGGCTTCGCTCGCCTTGCTCTGGGCCTCATCGGCCCGCGCTTCCGCCGCGGTGGCGCGCGCCTCGGCGGCCTGCACCCGCGCCTCCAGCGCCGCCAGACGGGCCTCGATACCACCGTCCGCCGCCCACAACGGGCCGCTCATCCCCAATCCCAGCGCCACCGCCAGCGCCAACTTGCTCTTGAACATCGTCATCGTCCTCACCTGTCATCTGTCGCCCGGTCGGGCACTGTTGTTATCGACGGGCTGAGCATAGCTAAACCGCTTTAGCTGACTCAATACACAAGCTAAACCGTTTCAGCCAGAGTGTGAGCGGGATAGCATTTGCGCAGGAAGAACGAGCGGAAGTTGTGAGGAAGATCCCTCATCGGGATCCACTCAATAGGGCGGATCCGGACCGGATCACGGGCAAAAAGAAAGCCGGCACTGAAGGCCGGCTTTGATCACGCGGATCGCGCTTACTTGGTCAGGTCGTCGAAGAAGCGTTTCACCCCTTCGAAGAAGCCTTCGGATTTCGGCTTGTGGGTCTTGGCGGCGGCGCCGCTGAAGGAGTCGTCCAGCTGGCGCAGCAGATCTTTCTGGGTCTCGGTCAGCTTGACCGGGGTCTCGATCACCACCTTGCACATCAGATCCCCCACCTGACCGGAGCGCACGGACTTGACGCCCTTGCCCCGCAGGCGGAACAGCTTGCCGGTCTGGGTCTCGGCGGTCACCTTGAGCTTGACCCGGCCATCCAGGGTCGGCACTTCGATCTCGCCGCCGAGCGCCGCCGTGGTGAAGCTGATGGGCACCTCGCAGTAGAGATCGTTGCCGTCACGCACGAAGATCTCGTGCTCGCGCACGTGGACCTGTACGTAGAGATCCCCGGCCGGTGCACCGGCCTCCCCCGCTTCCCCTTCGCCGGAGAGACGGATGCGATCCCCGGTGTCGACCCCGGCCGGGATCTTGACCGACAGGGTCTTGGTCTTCTGGTAGCGCCCCTCGCCGTGGCACTTGCGGCACGGATCCTTGATGATCTTGCCGCGACCGTGGCAATGCGGGCAGGGTTGCTGCACCGCGAAGAAGCCCTGGCGCATCTGCACCTGGCCGGAGCCGTGGCAGGTGGGGCAGGTCTGGGCACTGCTGCCGGTGTGGGCACCTGAGCCGTTGCAGACTTCGCAGTGAACCTGGGTCGGGATCTTGATCTCCTTGGAGACCCCGCGCACCGCTTCTTCCAGGGTCAGCTCCATGTTGTAGCGAAGGTCGGAGCCACGGGCCGGGCCGCGACGACCGCCCCCGCGACCACCGAAGATGTCGCCAAACACGTCGCCGAAGATGTCGCCGAAGTCGGCACCACCGCCGAAGCCGCCGTGACCGCCGCCCTGGCTCGGATCCACCCCGGCATGACCGTACTGGTCGTAGCGGGCACGCAGGTTCTCGTCGGTCAGGACCTCATAGGCCTCCTTGACCTCTTTGAACTTCTCTTCGGCCGCGGCATCACCCTGGTTGCGATCCGGGTGATACTTCATGGCCAGACGCTTGTACGCCTTCTTGATCTCGCGCTCGTCGGCACCTTTCGACACCCCGAGCACTTCGTAGAAATCGCGCTTCGACATACTCATCCTGTTGCTATATCAGCAGTTACGCAGACGGGCGTTGGTCACCCAACGCCCGTAAATTCATTGACGAATCTGCTCACACTCTTACTACGAAGCCGTGATCAAGGCTCATGTGCAGCTCGCTTGTTTGTAACCAAGAGTACTCATGTATTCACACACACTCCGGTTCTTGCGCTGCTTTTTACCTTGCTGACGGCCTCTCGCGACAGACCGTGAACAGATTCTGAGCCGATGGGCGAAGCCTGCTTCGCCCATCCGGGTCGGGCTTACTTCTTGTCGTCTTTCACTTCTTCGAACTCGGCGTCGACCACGTCGTCGTCAGCCTTGGCAGAAGAGGAGGACTGGGCATCAGCACCGGCGGCGCCCTGTGCCTGAGCCTGCTGCTGGGCAATTTCCATCAGCTTCTGGGACGCTTCCAGCAGCGCCTGCTGCTTGGCTTCGATGGCGGCCTTGTCGTCGCCCTTGATGGCGGCTTCCAGCTCGCTCAGCGCGGTCTCGATCTTGCTCTTGTCGTCCGCAGGCAGGGCTTCACCGGCTTCGGCGATCTGCTTGCGCACGGAGTGGACCAGACCGTCAGCCTGGTTGCGGGCCTGCACCAGCTCTTCGAACTTCTTGTCCTCGGCCGCGTTGGCTTCGGCTTCGCGCACCATGCGTTCGATCTCCTCATCGGACAGACCGGAAGAGGCCTGGATGGTGATCTTCTGCTCCTTGTTGGTCTCCTTGTCTTTCGCGGAGACGTGCAGGATGCCGTTGGCGTCGATGTCGAAGGTCACTTCGATCTGCGGCAGACCGCGCGGTGCCGGGCGGATGCCTTCCAGGTTGAACTGGCCCAGAGACTTGTTGTCGCTGGCGCGCTTGCGCTCACCCTGCAGCACGTGAATGGTCACGGCAGACTGGTTGTCTTCAGCGGTGGAGAACACCTGGGACTTCTTGGTCGGGATGGTGGTGTTCTTCTCGATGAGCGCGGTCATCACGCTGCCCATGGTCTCGATCCCCAAGGAGAGCGGGGTCACGTCCAGCAGCAGTACGTCGGTCTTGTCACCGGACAGCACGGCACCCTGGATGGCGGCCCCCATGGCCACGGCTTCGTCCGGGTTCACGTCCTTGCGCGGCTCCTTGCCGAAGAAGTCGGCAACGGCCTTCTGCACCATCGGCATACGGGTCTGACCGCCCACCAGGATGACGTCGTCGATCTCGCCGACCGCCAGACCGGAGTCTTTCAGGGCGACACGGACCGGCTCCAGGGAGTTCTTGACCATGTCTTCCACCAGGGATTCCAGCTTGGCGCGGGTCACCTTGATGTTCATGTGCTTCGGACCTGTGGCATCTGCGGTGATGTACGGCAGGTTCACGTCGGTCTGCTGGGCGGAAGAGAGCTCGATCTTCGCCTTCTCGGCGGCGTCTTTCAGGCGCTGCAGGGCCAGCTGATCCTTGCGCAGGTCGATGCCCTGCTCGCGCTTGAACTCTTCCACCAGGTAGTTGATGACGCGGTTGTCGAAGTCTTCACCACCCAGGTGGGTGTTACCGTTGGTGGCCAGCACCTCGAAGGTGGTCTCGCCTTCCACTTCGTCGATCTCGATGATGGAGATGTCGAAGGTACCGCCGCCCAGGTCATACACGGCAACCTTGCGCTCGCCCTTGACCTTGTTCACGCCGTAGGCGAAGGCCGCGGCAGTCGGTTCGTTGATGATGCGCTTGACGTCCAGACCGGCGATGCGACCGGCGTCCTTGGTGGCCTGACGCTGGGCGTCGTTGAAGTAGGCCGGTACAGTGATGACGGCTTCGGTCACCGGCTCGCCCAGGTAGTCCTCGGCGGTCTTCTTCATCTTCTTCAGCACTTCGGCAGAGATCTGCGGCGGTGCCATCTTCTTGCCCTTCACCTCGACCCAGGCGTCACCGTTGTCGGCCTTGGCGATGGTGTACGGCATGATCTCCAGATCGCGCTGTACTTCGTCATCCTCGAAACGACGGCCGATCAGACGCTTGATGGCGAACAGGGTGTTCTTCGGGTTGGTGATGGCTTGACGCTTGGCCGGCTGACCAACCAGGATTTCGCCGTCATCGGCATAGGCAATGATGGACGGAGTAGTACGGTCGCCTTCCGCGTTCTCGATCACGCGAGCATGGTCGCCATCCAGAATAGCGACGCAGGAGTTGGTAGTACCCAGGTCAATACCGATGATTTTACCCATTTGACGAATCTCCAAATACTTTGAATAAACTGGCGAGGGGCTCGCCTTGATACGTTAACGGCTAGGTGGGGCCTGCCACTGTGGCTTTCAAGCTCCCGGCATCAAATTTTTTGTGCCGCCGTGGCCTTGCAACCTATATGGGGTCTCAAGTCGGCGCTTCAAGTCCGGCCCTGAAAAAACCCTGCACTCCGGCCCATGGAGCCAAGAATGCCTGCCAGATGACGCCACAAATACCCGGGTGGCGCCATGGTCAACAAAAAGCCCGCCAAGCGGCGGGCTTGGTGAGAACAGGGTGATCAGTCAGCGGACTTGGACACCATCACCATGGCCGGGCGGATGACGCGGCCGTTGAGCTCGTAGCCCTTCTGCATCACGGCGATGACGGTGTTCGGCGCCACGTCGGCACTCGGCACCATGCTCATGGCCTGGTGGGCATTGGGGTCGAACGGCTGGTTGGTGGGATCCAGGGCCACCAGACCAAACTTGGCCACGCCGCTCTGCATGGATTTCAGGGTCAGCTCCACCCCCTCGATCATGGGCTTGAGGGTGTCGTTCTCCTTGTCGGCCAGCTCGATGGCGCGCTCCAGGTTGTCCAGCACCGGCAGCAGCTCGGCAGCGAACTTCTCCAGCGCAAACTTGTGGGCTTTCTCCACGTCCTGAGCGGCACGGCGACGCAGGTTCTCCATCTCGGCGACGGCGCGAATGGCGCGCTCGCGCTCTTCCAGGGAGGCCTGCTGGGCCGCTTCCAGTTGGGCCTCCAGCTCGGCAATGCGGGCCTGCTCGGCTGTCACTTCACTGTCTACATCGGTCGGCTCGACTGGCTGGGCTTCCAATTGCTCCATCGCTTCAACCTTTTGTTCTTCGTGGCTCATGACATCTCCAATATTCAGGGGTTACTTATGAGGGGCAGCTGGCGTTCAGGCAAGCGACACTCACCAACGGACCCTTGTGCTGGCGCTATTATGGGGACGCCGCCCCGGCTTTCAAGGGGAAAAGGGCATATCGGACACAATGCCCCCCGCCGGCCGGCCAGATTGCCCCTTTTCGGGGCCGAATGCGCCAACTCGCATGGCGGCAGACAAATCCCCGGCAAAGCGCGGTATACTCCCCACCAAGACTCTCCCAGACCCGGTAACCTATGGATTCTCCGTTCAAAACCGTTGCACTCATCGGCAAACCCCACCACGAGGGGGCCAACCAGACCCTCCGCGGCCTCTATCAATATCTGACCAGCCGCGGTTTTCGCGTCCTGCTGGAGAGCCGGGTCGCCCAGACCCTGGGGTTGCTGGGTGACAACGTGATGGATCTGGTGCAGCTCGGCGAGCAGGCGGACCTCGCCATCGTGGTCGGCGGCGACGGCAACATGCTGGGGGCCGCCCGGGTGCTGTCGCGCTTCGACGTGGCGGTGATCGGGGTGAACCGGGGCAACCTCGGCTTCCTCACCGATCTCTCGCCCCAGGATTACCTGCTGCCCCTGGAGCAGGTGCTCTCAGGTCACTTCAAGAGCGAGCACCGCTTCCTGCTGGAGGCCTCTGTCTATCGCCACGGGGAGCGCAAGTCCAGCAACCTCGCGGTGAACGAGGCGGTGCTGCACCCGGGCAAGATCGCCCACATGATCGAGTTCGAGGTCTACATCGACGGCAGCTTCATGTACAGCCAGCGCTCGGACGGCATCATAGTCGCCACCCCGACCGGCTCCACCGCCTACTCCCTGTCGGCGGGTGGCGCCATCCTTACCCCCAAGCTCAACGCCATCACGCTGGTGCCCATGTTCCCGCACACCCTGAGCAGCCGCCCCATAGTGCTGGACGCGGACAGCGAGGTGCGACTGCTGGTATCCCCCGACAACCAGGACGACGCCATGCAGGTGAGCTGTGACGGCCAGGTGACCCTGGCGGTGCATCCGGGGGACGAGATCCTCATCAGGAAAAGCAGCCACAAGCTGCACCTGGTCCATCCGCTGGACTACAGCTACTTCCACGTGCTGCGCAACAAGCTCGGCTGGGGCAGCAAGCTGTTCTGACGCCCCCCTGCGCGCCATCTCACTCACAACACGGCCCTGACGCGGGCCGTTTTGCATTCCGTCCTGCGGCGACATCTTTACTGTATGGAAAACCAGTATATACTGGATGCATACACAGTAATGTTGACCCATACAGGATGAGACCATGCTGACCCAGCTGACCGTCAACAACTTCGCCATCGTCAAGTTTCTCGAACTCGATCTGCAACCGGGCATGACCTGCATCACCGGCGAGACGGGGGCGGGCAAATCCATCGCCATCGACGCCCTGGGCCTGTGTCTGGGGGAGCGGGCCGAGGCCGGCATGGTGCGTCCCGGCAGCGACAAGACCGAGGTCAGCGCCCGTTTCCTGCTGGAGGGCAACCCCGCCGCCCGCGCCTGGCTCGCCACCAACGAGCTGGAGAACGAAGGGGAGTGCATCGTGCGGCGGGTGCTCTCCGCCGAGGGGCGATCGCGCAGCTACATCAACGGCGTGCCCGTTCCCCTGGCGCAGCTCAAGAACCTGGGCCAGCTGCTGGTCAACGTCCACGGCCAGCATGCCCACCAGCTGCTGCTCAAGCCCGACTACCAGCTCGCCCTGCTGGACGGTTACGCCGGCCACCACCTGCTGCTCGACGACGTGCGCCGGCACTACCAGCAGTGGCGCCAGCTGCAGAACGAGCTCAACCGGCTCAAGGCCGAGCAGCAGCAGCGGGAGGCCCGCCGCCAACTCATCGAATACCAGGTGCAGGAGCTCGACGAGTTCGCCCTGCAACCCGGGGAATTCGAAGAGATAGAAGAGGAGCACCAGCGGCTCGCCAACGGCACCGAGCTGATGCAGGAGTGTGGCGCCTGCCTGGATCTGCTCTATGACAACGAGGAGACCACCATCGCCGGCCTGCTGCAGAACGCCGTGGACAGGGCCGAGACCCTGGTGGGCATGGACAGCCGGCTTGGCAATGTGCTCGGCATGTTGAACGAGGCGCTGATCGGGGTGCAGGAGAGCCACAGCGAGCTGCGCAGCTACCTCGACAACCTGGAGCTCGACCCCGAGCGCTTCAACGAGCTGGAGGCGCGCCTCTCAAAGGCCATCTCCCTCGCCCGCAAGCACCATGTCAAACCGGCCGAGCTGGCCCACCACCACCAGGATCTGGCCCTGGAGCTCACCCGTCTCAACTCGGACGAGGAGCGTCTCGGGGGGATGGAAGACGAACTGGCCGCGGCCCGTGAGGCCTTCGTACAGGCCGCCGAGGCGCTGAGCCAGAGCCGCCAGCGCTATGCGCAGGAGCTGGGCGCCAAGGTCACCGCCAGCATGCACGAGCTGGCGATGCCCGACGGCCGCTTCGCCATCGAGGTGCGCCCCGATGCCCAGAGCAGCCTGTCCCCCCTCGGCATCGATCGGGTGGAATTCATGGTCACCACCAATCCGGGCCAGCCTATTCAGCCACTCGGCAAGGTCGCCTCCGGTGGCGAGCTGTCGCGGATCAGCCTCGCCATCGTGGTCATCAGCGCCCGCAAAATTTCGACACCGACCCTGATCTTCGACGAGGTGGACGTGGGGATCAGCGGCCCGACCGCCGCCGTGGTGGGGCGCCTCTTGCGCCAGCTCGGCGAGTCCACCCAGGTCATGGTGGTCACCCACCTGCCCCAGGTGGCAGGCAAGGGCCACCAGCACATGGTGGTGAGCAAACACACCGACGGAAAGACCACGGAAACCCAGATGCAGGCGCTCACCCCAGACGCCCGTCTCAACGAGCTGGCCCGCCTGCTGGGGGGGGATCAGATCACCGACAACACCCTGGCCAACGCCCGCGAGCTGCTCGCAAGCTGACGTCAGGACGGGAGGGGCGACCTCCCGTTCATGTCGGCCCTTGTTGGCTGGCCCAGCCTTCGCCACCATTGCCGCTCAGGGCGGTAAGCCCCGCTCCCCCATCCCCGCCTTGTTCAGCCTTCCCTGTTTTTACCTTTGTCATTGGCTATTGCTAGGCCCCAGGGCGGTCGAACCACTGGCTCGATCCGTGGTCAAACCCGCACTGCCCGCTTCATTCCGGCGCAGGACGGCATCATACTGCCAAATCAAGGTAGCCACCCACTGCCAGTCCCTCTCACCCCACTTCAGGAATCAATCCATGCTCCAGGTCTTTGGTCACCAGAATCCCGACAGCGACAGCATCTGTACCGCCCTGGTCGCCGCCGACTGGCTCAATCGTCAGGGCCGGGCGGCCCAGGCCTTCGCCCTCGGTGAGCCCATTGCCGAAACCCGCTTCATCCTGGAGACCGCCGGGGTGGAGGCGCCCCCCGTGCTGCAAGGCAGCGTGGCCGGCAAGCCGGTCTTCCTGGTGGATTTCAGCGAGCTGGAGCAGGGGCCGGAAGGATTGGCCGACGCCGATGTGCAGGGGCTTATCGATCACCACCGTCTCGGCACCCTGATCACCCGGGGCCCCCTCGATGCCTGGATAAGAGCCGTCGGCTGCAGCGCCACCGTGCTGCTGGACCTGATGGGCCATGACGCGCTCTCCCGCGCCCAGGCCCGGCTGCTGCTGGGGGCCATAGTGAGCGACACCTTCAACTTCACCTCCCCCACCACCACGCCTCAGGACAGGGCGGCGGTCGAGCGACTGCTGCCCATCGCCGATCTGGCGCTGGCCCCCTTCGCCCAGATCCTGCTGGAACGCCGCACCCAACTCGGTGACGCCCCGATGAGCGAGCTGCTCGTCGCCGATGAGAAGCGCTACCAGATCGCGGGGCACACCCTGATGGTGAGCCAGATCTGCGTGATGGATCCGGCCCAGTTGCAGGCCCGGATGGCGGAGCTGTACCAGGCCATGCACACCAGGCTGGAACAGGACTCTCTGGATGCCTATGTCCTGATGCTGACGGATCTGGCCAGGGGGGACAGCCTGCTCCATTGTGCCAGCAAGGGCATATTGCCCACCGACCCCGTCCCGCTGGCGGGCGCCCTCAGCCGCAAGAAGGAGGGACTCCCCTGGCTGGAGCAGCATCTTACGAACCCGCCCCTCTGACCTCCATCACAGGGTCCCCATCCGGCCTACCATAGTGGCAGCATAACGAGCCATTCCTGCAGAAGGAGACCCGTGACCATGCTGCTTTTCTCCCCTTTCCCCATGAAATTCTTCCATCTCAACACCGATCTGCGGCACACCTTCATATTCCATTCAACTGCACCTGTTATGATGATGTAAACAGAGCCGAGGCTGTGGGCATGGCGTCAGAGTGCGACGCGAGGCGTGCGGGTCGGCCACTGTGATGTGACACCCGCGGGCATGCCCCGGGACGGGACAATCTCCCTGACCGGGTGGCCCGCGCCATGCCGAGGAGAACTGCTTATGAGCTCGACCAATATTGTGCTGTTGCTGGAAGGCAAGGATTACGAGCAGGAGACGCTGGCCAAGGCGAGCCGTCTGGCACAGGGATTGGGAAGCAACCTGACGCTGTTGCACCTGACCCACAGCAGCAAGGTGCGCCGCAAGAGTCTGTCACTGTCCGAGGAGGAGCGCAGCGTCCAGGGCACCCTGGATGCCAAGGCGATCATCAGCGAGCTCATCACCCTGCCGTCTCACCCCGTGGATTACCAGTGCCTGGTGGTCGACGACGTGGTGCCGGATCTCAAGCGCTGGCTGGCCGCTCATCCGACCGATCTGCTGCTGGTCGGCAGCCGGCATCACTGGATGGAAGGCTCACTGGCCCGACTGCTCATCTACAAGCTGCCCGTGGATATCCAGATCTGTCACGAGCCCCACGCCGAGTTGCTCCAGGCCGTCGGCTGATGCCCAAGGACCCGCTCGGCGAGCGGGTCTCTTTCCCCTGTAAAGATCCGGGCCGCGCACCCTCTCCCGATACCGCCAAACGGGCGCCAGTAAACTCCCAACCAGCCAAAATCCTCACCCGCCGCCCCCTCCATCACGGCGGTGACGACACGATTTCTTACACATCGTTCGCTTCTTTTTGAGTGCCATTTGCTGCACGATATGGCCCTTGCGCGCCTTCTCCCCTTTTTTTCAGGTGATACATGAAGAGTCTCCCCACCCCGGGCAAGTTCTCCCTGCTCGCCCTCCTGCTGCTTGCCCTGATCGCCTGGCTGGCCTGGCCCGGCAAGGCCCCGGAGCCCGTGCTGACCGCCACCGTCACTCGCCAGGACGTGGAGCAGACGGTGCTCGCCAGCGGCGTCCTGCAGGCCATCGAGCAGGTGGACGTGGGGGCCCAGGTCTCGGGTCAGGTCACCTATCTCGCGGTGGAGGCGGGGCAACAGGTCAAGCAGGGGGAGCTGCTGGCCGAGATCGATCCCCTGATCGCCCAGAACAACCTCAAGACCGCCGAGGCGGAGCTGGTCAGCCGCCGCGCCCAGCTCAAGATCAAGCAGGCGCAGCTCAAGCAGAACGAGCTCGCCTGGCGCCGTCAGCAGCAGATGTTCCGGCAGGAGGCGAGCTCCCGGGCAGATCTGGAAAGCGCCGAGGCCCAGCTCGCCGTCACCCGGGCCGAGCTGCAGAGCGCCCAGGCAGACATCGACAACGCCCTCATCAAGGTGGAGCGGGCCAAGACGGAGCTCGGCTATAACCGCATTCAGGCCCCCATGGATGGCACCGTCGTCTCCATCGTCACTCGCCAGGGGCAGACCCTGGCCGCCAGCCAGACGGTGCCGACCCTGCTCAAGCTCGCCAACCTGGATACCATGACGGTCAAGGCCCAGATCTCGGAGGCGGACGTCACCCGGGTCAAGGCGGGCATGCCGGTCTATTTCACCCTGATCGGGGATCCGGATACCCGCTACCACGGCACCCTGCGCACGGTCGAGCTGGCCCCCACCAACATCAACGAGCAGACGGCCAGCGCCACGACCACCAGCAATGCCGCCATCTACTACTACGCCCTGTTCGACGTGCCCAACCCCGGCCACCAGCTGAGGGTCGCCATGACGACCCAGGTCACCATAGTGCTCGGCGAGCGCAAACAGGTGCTGACCATTCCCCAGACCGCCCTCGGCAAGAAGCTAGGTGACAACGAATTCGAGGTGACCCTGCTCAGGGAGGGGGATCAGAGAGAGACCCGCCGCATCCAGACCGGCATGAAGGACGACATCAAGATAGAGGTGGTGAGCGGTCTGACCGAGCAGGAGAAGGTCATCCTGGATCAGGGCAAGCCAGTCCAGCACGACGAAGAGGAGATGGCGCCGTGAGCGAGCCCCTGATCCGGCTCAAGGGCATAGAGCGCCGCTACCAGAGTGGGGAGCACGAGGTGACCGTGCTGCACCCGCTGGATCTGGCCATCGATGCGGGGGAGATGGTGGCAATCGTCGGCGCCTCCGGCTCCGGCAAGTCCACCCTGATGAACCTGCTGGGTTGCCTCGATCGCCCGAGCGGCGGCCAGTATCTGTTTCGCGGCCAGGACACCGCCACCCTGGATGCCCTGGCCCTGGCGCAGCTGCGCTGCCACCACTTCGGCTTTATCTTCCAGCGCTATCACCTGCTGCCGCACCTGGATGCGGCCGCCAACGTGGAGATCCCCGCCATCTATGCGGGCACCGCCCGCGCCGAGCGCCGGATCCGGGCCCGCACCCTGCTCACCCGCCTGGGGCTGCAGGATCGCAGCCACCACAGACCCGGCCAACTCTCCGGCGGCCAGCAGCAGCGCGTCAGCATCGCCCGCGCCCTGGCCAACGGCGGCGAGGTGATCCTGGCGGACGAACCCACCGGTGCCCTCGACAGCCAGAGCGGCAAGGAGGTGATGGCCATCCTCAAGGAGCTGCACGCCCGGGGCCACACCATCATACTGGTGACCCACGACATGGCGGTGGCTAACCATGCGGACCGCATCATCACCCTACGCGACGGCCGGGTGGTGGAAGAGAGCGGCCAGCGGACAACCGGCGAAAGTTCACCTCGGCAGAGCCAGTCCGAGGCGCCGGCGCGTCCCCATGAGGGACCAGGTGACGGCGGCAAGCAGGCCGTCTCCCCCACCCGGCCCGATGCGCAGGGCGCCAAGTCGGCCGCCCTCGCTGCGAGCCAGGGCTGGGATCGCTACCGGGAGGCGGGCCGCATGGCCCTGCACGCCATGCTGGCCCACCGCATGCGCACCTTCCTCACCATGCTCGGCATCATCATCGGCATCGCCGCCGTGGTCAGCGTGGTGGCGCTGGGTCAGGGGGCGCGCGCCAAGGTGATCGACGACATCAACGCCATGGGCACCAATACCATCGACATCTTTCCCGGTAAGGACTGGGGGGACGAGAAAGCCGCCAGCATCCAGACCCTGAACGAGCGGGATCTCGACGCCCTGCTCGGCCAGCCCTACCTGGAAGGGGCCAGCCCCCAGATTGCGACCTCGGGCCAGCTGCGCTATCGCAACAAGACCAGCAGCGGCAGCGTGATCGGGGTCGGCAACGACTTCTTCCGGGTCAAGGGGATGACGCTCACCCAGGGGCGCCTGCTCGATGAGCGGGACATCCGCAGCCGGACGGCGGTGGCCGTGGTGGATGGCAAGACCATAGAGAGCCTGCTCGGCAAGGTGGACCCGGTCGGTCAGGTGGTGCTGGTCGGCACCCTGCCGGTGCGCATCGTCGGCGTGGTGGCCCAGGAGACCGGCTTTGGCCGCAGCAGCCAGTCGGTCAATGTCTGGCTCCCCTACAGCGCCGTCATGAGCCGTCTCCTCTCCCAGCAGCACTTCACCCAGATCACCATCCGGGTCAAAGACGGCGTCCAGCCCGCCCTGGCCGAGCAGGCGGCAGTCGCCCTGCTGACCCAGCGCCACGGCGTGAAGGACTTCTTCACCTTCAGCAGCGACAGCATCGTCAAATCGGTGGAGAAGACCACCGCCACCCTGACACTGCTGGTCTCCGCCATCGCGGTGATCTCCCTCATCGTCGGCGGCGTCGGAGTGATGAACATCATGCTGGTCTCGGTGGTGGAGCGTACCCGGGAGATAGGGATCCGCATCGCCGTCGGCGCCCGCCAGTCCGACATACTGCAACAGTTCCTCATCGAGGCGGTGATGGTCAGCCTGCTGGGGGGGCTGCTCGGTATCGGCCTCGCCCTGCTCATCGGCGCTCTCTTCTCCCTGCTCGTGGAAAGCTTCCAGATGCGCTTCTCGCTCTTCTCCATCCTGATGGCCTTCGGGTGCTCCTCCCTCATCGGGATCCTGTTTGGTTACCTGCCCGCCCGCAATGCGGCCAGGCTCGATCCGGTGGAGGCACTGGCGAGGGAATGACGATGCACAACCTATCAAGGCTCGGGCTAAGCCTGATGCTCACCGCCAGCCTCGGTGCCTGCAGCCAGCAGAGCACCTATCACAGACCCGATCTCGACGTGGCGCCAGCATGGCAGCAGGAGAGCCGGGATCTCACCGCGCAGCAGGCTGGCCCCTGGTGGCAGGGATTCCAGGATCCCGCACTCGATCGCCTGGTCGAGGCGGTGCTGGCCGCCAACCCGGACATGCGGGTGGCCGGGCTCAAGCTCAAGAATGCCCTGCTCGGCGCCGATCTGGCTGACACCAACCTCACCCCCTCGGTCAGCGCCAATCTCGGGGCCAGCGGCACCAAGAACATGAAAGATGGCAGCGCCAGCAGCAACCTGGGCCCTTCCCTCAACCTCAGCTACGAAGTGGATCTCTGGGGCAGACTGGCCGCGGCAAGGGATCAGGCGAGCTGGGAGGCACAAGCCAGCGAACAGGATCTGGCCGCCACCCGATTGCTGCTCATCGGCAAGACCCTGGAGCAATACTGGCAGCTGGCCTACCTCGGCTCGGCCATTACCCTGGGCACCCAGCAACTGGCCAATCTGGAGCGCATTGAGCGCCTGACCCGCGCCAAATACGAGGCGGGCGCCGTGACCCGACTCGATCTGGTACAGGCCAGCCAGCAGAAGGCAGGCAAGCAGGCGGAGCTCGCCACCCTCACCCAGCAGCGGGCACAGGCGGGCAATGCTCTTCGCCTGCTGCTGGGCCGCAGCAGCGGGCCGCTCGCTGACGCTCCCGACGCCCTGATCATGGGCCCGATCCCGTCCGTGGCGGCCGGCATCCCCGCCGATTTGCTGGCCCGGCGGCCCGATGTGCGCGCCGCCGAACTCAGGCTGCGCAAGACCCTCGCGAGGGGAGACGAGATCCGCACCGGCTTTTATCCCACCCTGAGCCTGACCGGCGGTGCCAGCACCACCTCGGATACCCTGACCCAGGTGCTGCAAAATCCAGTCGGCACCCTGGGCGCCACGCTGGCGCTCCCTTTCCTCGAGTACAACAAGACCCGGCTCTCCATCGCCAGCGCCGACATCGACTACCAGATTGCCGAAACCGAGTTTCGCAAGCAGCTCTATACCGCGCTGCTGGAAGTGGAGGATGGCCTGGCCGCCCGTCAGCAAGGGGATCAGCGGCTGCGCTATCTGGAGCAGCAGAGGGCCTATGCCCGGGAGGCCGAAAGGCTGGCAGGCGCCCGTTTCCTGGCCGGAGCCACCGGGGTGCAACCCTGGCTGGATGAGCAGAACCGCCTGTGGGATGCCGAGCTCGCTCTGCTGGCACAGCAGCAGGCCCAGCTCAACAACATGGCAGGCATCTATCGGGCACTGGGGGGAAGCGATCGAACCTGATCCAGGCAGAGAGTGTGGGATCGCGATGGACGTCCCGAGGAGGTCAATCGCGACCCATTCTGCCCACAAACTAATTGATAATAGTTTTCATTTAATCAAGAATGGGCGCCATCATCAGCCAGGAGTATGCCCATGTCTCAACCCGCCCCGGCCAATCGCCCCCGCCTGCTCACCGTCAAGCATGTTCAGGATGTGAGCCCGCACCTGCGCCGAATCTGCCTGACCAGCCCCGAGCTTGTGGACTACCCCTTCAGCTGTGGCGGTGCTCATGTCAAGATCATGCTGCCCCGACCGGATCAGCGCGAGATAGTGTTGCCCACCCCCACCGACAAGGGGCCTCGCTGGCTCGATCCCGCCCAGAAACCCGTCATTCGCACCTTCACCATACGTGCGTTTCGCCGGGAGGCGCTGGAGCTCGACATCGACTTCGCCCTGCACGGCGAGGCCGGCCCCGCCAGCCGCTTCGCCCTGCACGCCAAACCGGGGGACAGGCTCGCCATCTCGGGCCCGGGCGGTCCCGACCCCATGCTGCAGACGGCCGAGCACTATTACATGGCGGGGGATCTCACCGCCCTGCCCGCCATCAGCGCAATGACGGAGGTGATGCCGGCCCATGCCCGCGGCCATATCGCCCTGCTGGTCCCCCACCAGGACGATGTGCAGGATCTGTCGCTGCCAGCCGGCGTCGACCTGCGCTGGTTCGTGGGCAACCCGGAGCAAGCCGCGACCCTGGTGGCGCATTTCACCGCCCAGCCCATGGTCGCCGAGGGGAGCTATTTCTGGTTCGGCGGGGAAGAGAGCCTGGTCGTGCCGCTTCGGCGCCACGTCAGGCGAACCCTGGATGTGGATCGCCAGCGGGTCTATGCAGTCCCCTACTGGCGCAGCGGCAAGGATGAAGATGCCTATCACCAGGACAGGCACGCCGTGATGGACAGCTGATCTTCCTTGTTTATCTTGTGACTGGCAGGCTTCCTCCCTCGGGGAGGAGGCCGGTTTTTGCTGCGGTTCCCCCGCCATCGTCCCACTCCCCCCATCTTCGCCTGGCCGTTTCATTGCGCTTGCATTTGAGACAAACACCAAGATAATGACAATCATTCTCAACAACTGCGGTGAGCCGTGAACCTGTCTGCCCCAAACGGGATGGCGCATACCGGGTTCCCCATCGCACTCATGCACAGCAAGGTAATTCCAGATGGCAGTTTTGAATTCGGTCATGCGCGCCTTCGCGGTAGAGGCGCTCCCCACCCCTGCCGAGCTGCTGGCACAGCACCCCTGCCCGACCGACATGGCCAGGCATATCGACAGCCAGCGCCACCAGGTGCGCCGGATCCTGTCTGGGGAAGACGATCGCCTGCTGGTGGTGATTGGCCCCTGTTCCATCCATGATCCCGTCGCGGCCCTCGACTATGCCGGGCGGCTGGCACGGCTCGCCAGCGCCTATGAAGACAGGCTGCTGATAGTGATGCGCGCCTATTTCGAGAAGCCGCGCACCACGGTGGGCTGGAAGGGGTTGGTGTTCGACCCCCACCTGGACGGCAGCAACGACATCAATCGGGGATTGCATCTGGCCCGCCAGGTGCTGCTCGACATCAATGGGCTGGGGCTCGCCACCGCCACCGAGTTCCTCGATACCACCAGCTTTCTCTATCTGGCCGATCTCGTCAGCTGGGGCGCCATAGGGGCGCGCACCACCGAGTCTCAGGTACACAGGCAACTGGCCTCCGCACTGCCCTGCCCCGTGGGATTCAAGAACGGCACGGATGGCAATATCCGGGTCGCCATCGATGCCATCCAGGCCAGCACCGCCTCCCATCTGTTCACCGCCCCCGGCAGCCTGGGCGGCATGGTGGTGATCAAGAGCGAGGGCAACCCGGATTGCCACATCATCCTGCGCGGCGGCACCCTGCCCAACTATCACCAGAGCGACGTGATGGACGCCGCCGAGCGCCTGGCACGCCAAGGGCTCAACCATCGTCTGATGGTGGATTGCAGCCACGGCAACAGCCAGAAACAGCACGGGAACCAGCTCAGGGTCGCCGCAGAGCTCTGCCGTCAACTGGGCGAGGGGAGCGACGCCGTCGCCGCCGTCATGGTGGAGAGTTTTCTGCAGGGAGGCAGCCAGAAACCGGCCCCGCTGAGCGAGCTGCAATACGGCCTGTCGGTCACAGATGCTTGTCTCTGCTGGGAAGAGAGCGAGACCCTGCTCGCCATGCTGGCCGAGGCGGTGCAGGCCCGCCGCCGTGTCGCCAAACGCAAGGCAGTCCCCCTTCATCATAAAGACAGCCAGGCCGTTACCTAGGTCATCTCTTATTTACTCGCCTTGGCACAGCCGCTCCCAACCTATGTCCTTCATACAAAGAATGAGGGACATATATTCCGAAGATGGGGTGTCAAATAGGACATGAATGGCGAAAGAAAATAATAGCGGGGCAATATCAAGCCCTTCCCATACTCAGCATGATCAAATGGGATCTGGCGATCAGAGAGGTTCGGGATCCCTCCCGCTATTTCACCCCAGCGTCTATTTCACCCCCACCCTGGCCTTTCCTAATTCTCCGGCCGATGGGCTGCGACAGAATTTGGGCTGTATGAGTCCTGAATGCATGGCGCCGGCGATCGCGGATCTGCGGCAGGTGGTGGATGATTCTGCTTTATTGGCCCATGATGGTCATGGCTATTCCAGACGAGCCTGTGCAATTACCGGTGCTTTCCAAGTGCAAGAGATAGGCAGGCTCCCGAAAATAATAATGCCGCCCAAGGGGCGGCATTATTGATATTCGGATACGGCGATCAGATCAGGAAGTCGTTCAAATCCTTGCCCAGCGCAACTTGCTCGGCGATGGCCTTGGGCATACGGCCCTGACCAGTCCAAGTCTTCTCCTGACCATCTTCCTGATACTTGTATTTGGCGGGACGGGGAGCACGTTTACCCTTGGTCGCACCAGCGGCTGCCGGGGCTGCCACGCTGTTGATCAGCTCGCGCGGATCGATACCGGCCTGTTGCAGCATCTCGGTAAACTCGTTCAGCTTGCGCTGACGCTCTTCCTGCTCGGCACGCTCCTGTTCGACGGATTCGGCACGCTCGTTATATACCAGATCGAACTTTTCTTTCGCTTCTTGCAGTTGCTCAAACGGCAGTTCACGGATGGCAGCACGCAAGCTGCGAATGTTCAGCAGAACCTTCAGAAACTCGTTCATTACTTCCTCACAGAATTATTTTGTATGTCACAGGGATTACACATTTTGAGAATAGCATGGCCTTGCTATAACAACATAATGTTTTTATGGCGTCAGGATGATAGTTGATACCCTATGGACATTATTCACTGCGGTTAATTCCACATTGCGCTTATTGGAAAACGCCACCGACTTTATTTCTTTCCCGTTGGGTTAATCCTGCCCTCTTCTACCATCGGATAAACCGGAAGGCTGACCGCCCTGGCATTGAATCGCGGGTGGCTCAATTCGATGGCCAGGGCAACCGATCACGGCACAAATATTGTGCTCATGACCGTGATCCCCAATGGAAAAGGCCATGGCGCCATATTGGCAAAGGACTGTACCTCAGCATGCGGCTTCTGCCTGCGCCTTGATCCAGGTGATGAAGGCCTGGATCTTGGGGCACTGGCGGTGAGGGAGGGTCGCGAGGTAGTAGCGCTGTTCGCAGCGCACCGCCATGGCAGGAAAAGGCATCACCAGCGCCCCTCTCGCCAGCCCCTGGCTCACCAACTGCTTGCGCCCCATGGCCACCCCGGCGTGGTGGGTGGCGGCGAGGATGGCAAGGTCGGCCCGATCAAACCCCATGTGCGACTGGCAGGCCTCCAGAGCCAGCCCCCAGTGCTGTGTCCAGGTGCGCCACTCGTCACTGTCCGTGTCATGACCCCAGGCCCGCCTGTCGTGCAGCAGGCGACAGTGCTGCAGCTTGTCCGGGCTCTCCAGCAGCCCGTGCTCCTCGGCATAGTCCGGGCTGCACACCGGCACCATGTACTCGTCCATCAGGGGGTGGATGGCGAGCCGCTCCGGCATCCTGGCGTCGAAGTCCAGGGTCAGATCAATGCCATACCCCTGCAGGTTGATGTTCTCGTTGCCCGTCAGCAGGTTGAGCTCGATCAGAGGATGCTGGCGGAAAAAGTCGGCGAGCCTCGGCACCAGCCAGCACTGGGCGATGGAGGGGCGCGAGTGGATCGTCAGGGAGCCCGACAACGCCTGA
Source organism: Aeromonas sp. R7-4 (assembly GCF_040908055.1). NCBI lineage: Bacteria > Pseudomonadati > Pseudomonadota > Gammaproteobacteria > Aeromonadales > Aeromonadaceae > Aeromonas > Aeromonas sp. R7-4. Next base: position 32,424 of record NZ_JBFODA010000016.1, on the reverse strand, counting down.
TCCCGGATCTCCAGCACCTCCTGATTGATGAACTCCAGCGACGACTTTAGCGCCCAGAAGACGCGCTGCCCGCCCGCCGTCAGCACCACCTTGCGATGAAAGCGCTGGAACAGCGGGAAGCCGAGCTCCTCTTCCAGGGTGCCAATCCTGTGGCTGACCGCACTCGGGCTCAGGGAGAGCTCCTCCGCCGCCAGCGCAAAGGAGCCGTGCCGCGCCGCCGCCTCGAAGGTATGGAGCCTGGCGAGTTGATAACCGCTCAGCAGCTTTCGCCTAAGCGCATAGTGTTCATCGCTTCCCATGGTCGCCCCTCCTCTCTTTTGATCCGCCCGATGATACCAGATGACAGAAGGTTGCATTCACCAGACAAACCCAAAACATTACCTTCACGATGGGAGCGAGGAATTTTTCCGCTTTGCATCAATCCAGCTCATCCAAACCCCACTTTTTATCATTTGTCAGCCCGCCCCGCGTACCGTTCAATGGGGCATCCCCTCACCACTCCCTCGAGGTTCCCGTGACACACAGCGACATGGCAGGGCTCATCGCCCGCTTTCCCCTGCTCGAGAGGCTGATGGCCCTCGATCCCCTGACCTGGTTCAATCCGGGGGCCACCACTCTGGCGGAAGGCCTGCCCCATGTGGGCCTCACCCGGCAGGATGTGGCGGAGGCGGCCGCCCGTCTCACCCGCTTCGCTCCCTATCTGTGTGAGGCCTTCCCGGAGACCCGCGCCAGCAAGGGCATCCTCGAGTCCGAGATCGCGGCCATCCCGGCGATGCAGGCGACCCTGAACCAGCGTTACGGGGTCGAGCTGACCGGTCGGCTGCTGCTAAAGAAAGACAGCCACCTGCCCATCTCCGGCTCCATCAAGGCGCGCGGCGGCATCCACGAGGTGCTGGCTCATGCCGAGCGGCTGGCCATGGCGGCCGGGTTGCTGCGCGAAGGGGATGACTATCGCACGCTGCTTCGCGATGAGTTGCGCTGCTTCTTCGGCCAATACCGCATCGCGGTGGGATCCACCGGCAACCTGGGGCTTTCCATCGGCATCATGGGCGCCCGCCTCGGCTTTCAGGTCAGCGTCCACATGTCCGCCGATGCGCGGGTGTGGAAGAAGCGCAAGCTGCGCGAGCACGGCGTCACCGTGGTGGAGTATGCCGAGGATTACGGCGTGGCGGTGGCCCAGGGGCGCAAGGAGGCCCAAGGCGATCCCCACTGCTTCTTCATCGACGACGAGAACTCCCGCACCCTGTTCCTCGGCTACGCGGTGGCCGGCGAGCGGGTGAAGGCGCAGTTCGACCAGATGGGCATCAGGGTGGACGCCGAGCACCCGCTGTTCGTCTACCTGCCCTGTGGCGTGGGCGGCGGCCCGGGCGGGGTGGCCTTTGGCTTGAAACTCGCGTTCGGGGACCACGTCCACTGCTTCTTCGCCGAGCCCACCCACTCCCCCTGCATGCTGCTCGGGGTCCACACCGGGCTGCACGATCAGATTTCGGTGCAGGATCTGGGGATCGACAACCTCACCGCCGCCGACGGTCTCGCGGTGGGGCGTGCCTCCGGTTTCGTCGGTCGCGCCATGGAGCGGCTGCTCGATGGCTTCTACACCCTGAGCGATCAGGAGATGTACGACCTGCTGGGGCTGCTGGCCCGGGACGAGCAGATCCGGCTCGAACCCTCCGCCCTGGCTGGCATGGCGGGTCCCTGGCGGGTGACGGCCGATCCGGCGTGGCAGGCCGAACGAGGGCTGGATATCGCCGACATGGCCCGGGCCACCCACCTGGTGTGGGCCACCGGCGGCGGCATGGTGCCCGCCGAGGAGATGGAAAAGTACCTGGCCAGCGCCCGCCTCTGATCTTTTTTTCACCCACAAGACCCGCCGACCCGGCGGGTTTTTCTCTTGTCGTATCAGCGAGATGGCGCGCACACCACAACCCCGCCCACAGAGACGGCCAGACTGCTGGATGCCTTAATTTGCCTTCAACGTCCCCAGAGTGGTTAATTTGTGATACGATGGGGGCCGTTTTTTGACATCTGCGCCCTGTTAGCCCCTCGAACCGACAAGATCACAACCGGATCGGGCAAGAGCGGCAAACCGCCGTGCGGAACCACAAGTGACCCGGTTGAGCCAGTTGTGGCAGGCTATCCACGCCAGCAAGAACTCATTCGGGCCACCCAAGATAAGGAGATCGGGCTATGAAACAATACCAAAGCTGGCTGGGACAATATCTGATGAGCCGTCGCGACGGGGATCACGCCATGGCATCCGAACTGGCCAGCTCCATCTGCGAATTCTGGCAGGCAGAGGGGAATGAGGCCGAGCTCAGCAAATGGCAGCAGATCTACGAGCAGCACGTGGAGAAGACCACCTGACCACCCTGCTGCTCCCATAAAAAAACCGGCGCCTCATGGCGCCGGTTTTGCATTTCAACAACCCGGATCACATCTGGTCGATCATGTCCTGGGCGAACTGGGAGCAGGAGCGCAGGGTGGCGCCTTCCATCAGTCGCTCGAAGTCATAGGTGACCGTCTTGTTGGCAATCGCCGCTTCCATCCCCTTGACGATGAGGTCGGCCGCCTCGGTCCAGCCCAGGTGGCGCAGCATCATCTCGGCGGAGAGGATGAGGGAACCCGGGTTCACCTTGTCCTGACCGGCGTACTTCGGCGCGGTGCCGTGGGTCGCCTCGAACAGGGCCACGCCGTCGCCGATGTTGGCGCCCGGGGCGATGCCGATGCCACCAACTTGTGCCGCCAGGGCGTCGGAGATATAGTCACCGTTAAGGTTCATACAGGCGATGACGTCATACTCGGCCGGACGCAGCAGGATCTGTTGCAGGAAGGCATCGGCGATGACGTCCTTGACGACGATGGTCTTGCCGGTCTTCGGGTTCTTGAAGGAGCACCAGGGGCCACCGTCGATGAGCTGGGCATCGTACTCTTTCTGGGCCAGGGCATAGCCCCAATCCTTGAAGGCACCTTCGGTGAACTTCATGATGTTGCCCTTGTGCACCAGGGTCACGGAGTCGCGATCGTTGTCGATGGCATACTCGATGGCGGCACGGACCAGACGCTCGGTACCGGCCTTGGACATGGGCTTGATGCCGATGCCGCAGGACTCGGGGAAGCGGATCTTCTTCACGCCCATCTCGTTTTGCAGGAAGGCGATCACCTTCTTGGCTTCGTCGCTGTCCGCCTTCCACTCGATGCCGGCGTAGATGTCTTCGGCGTTCTCGCGGAAGATCACCATGTCGGTCAGCTCAGGGTGCTTGACCGGGCTCGGGGTGCCTTCGTAGTAGCGGACCGGGCGCAGGCAGACGTAGAGATCCAGCTCCTGACGCAGGGCCACGTTGAGGGAGCGAATACCACCGCCGACCGGGGTGGTCAGCGGGCCCTTGATGGCCACGCAGTATTCACGAATGAAATCCAGGGTTTCGGCCGGCAGCCAGGCACCTTCGCCATAGACATGAGTCGATTTCTCGCCGGTGTAGATCTCCATCCAGGCGATCTTGCGCTCGCCCTTGTAGGCTTTCTCGACCGCGGCGTTCACCACATTCAACATGGCCGGGGTCACGTCCACACCGATACCATCCCCTTCGATAAACGGAATGATGGGATTGTGGGGAACCTGCAGCTTGCCGTTGGCATCGACTGTGATTTTCTGGCCCTGGGTCGGGATAACTACTTTGCTTTCCATCGGCATCTCCTAACTTCCGTTTGTTATCAATCTGATCGTTGCGCGCGGCCATCTTAAGCCCATCCATTTGCATAATCAAATGGCGGGCGTGCATGTCCGACCATAGTCGGAGACTGGATCACAGTGCGCCCCCGTGGCGGGGAATCGCCTCATCGCCATCCTCTCCTGGCGCGGGTGCAGGCCCCCACCCGCCAGGGCTCTGATCTCCTCTTAATGAGGCCTCCCCCTGCCCGCGTCGCCGCGCCGCCGCGCCGCCGCGCCGCCCCCGAGGGTAACTTCCACCCATGCCATCCGTCGTTACATCTTCGTAACCACATCCGGCCAAGCCACATCAAGGTGTTGGGGAAAGGCTGCCGGATCCGGACTAGGCTGTGTTCTTAAAGTGGTTGCTAAACGCCCTCCCCATCCTATGGGACTCCATCCTTCCAGAAAGACCGCATTCATTCACTTCAAAACTGCCTAAACTGGCCTCTTTAGAGGCCCTGTTTATGGCTGAAAATTGAGGCGCTTGAAATATGAACACTTTGAGAGCACAACCTAGTCGCGACGCCCAAAAAAACCACCGCCCTGTGCAGGGCGGTGGTTTTTCATTATGCGCTCACTCGGTGGCCACAAGGCCGCCAAGGGCTAGTGTTCTGCCGCTTCCGGCTGGGGAACCTCGGTGCGCTCCCGCTGCAGTTCATCGACCCTGGCTTGCCATTTGTCCTGAGCCTGCTTCTGCCCTTGGGACTCGAACTCCTGGCGCATGATGTCGATATTTTGGTCAAGTTTTTCCATCAGGATGTCTCCTTACATCTCGGGTTACACACTGGCTGACGGCACTGTTGGCCAACCTGCTCCCCCGATTGGACACCAGGTTTTCCCCGATTGTCCAACAAAATAAACGATTGATTATGCAAATAACTAATCTATAAAACGGGTGAAAGCCCCTTATGGGGCCCTCTTTTCTTCCCACCAAAACCCATGACATAAATATATTTCCCATATTTATCATGGCATTGAGTTTTAAACTCCCGGCCATTCACCCGCCCTCACCGGCAAAATCTGGCTATGCAGGTTTTTTCACACGCCGCCCCCTCTCCCCCCCACCACCGTTGCCGGCAAAAACGCCCTTCATCCATCCAGATTTCAGATGCGACATTCCCAGTGCCATCACTTATCCGGATGGATGGCAGACCCCTTCCGACCGGGTATGTACGACCTATTCGGGGATATCGCCTGCCCTGCCCGCTCAGCTAAGATGCCGGGTCGGCCATCCGACGCCTCACCGCCTGCCCCAAATGGAGTTTTCTCGAATGGATCTGACCCATGTTCTGCTCACCCTGGCGGGTCTGGTTGCCGCCGGCCTCATCTTCTGGAACCGCTCACTCGGCCAGCCGGACTGGGAGAGCCTGCCCACCCTGCCGGAATACCTCGCACTGCATCCCGAGTGCGCCACCACGGATGCCGAAAATGCCCGCTGCCATGGCTGCGGTTCCGACAAGGTGCTGTTCACCCCCCTCACCGGCCGGGGTGACTACCGTCTTCGCCACACCTGCCTGGCCTGTGGCAAGGTGCTGTTTCGCAGCCGCGCCATCCTCTGACAGATCACAGCTTTCGCCACACCTACCGAGGAACCGCGGTAAATGACCCCGATGGCCGACAGACTGTGGATATGAATGAGTGACAGATTGACAAGGATTTCCATGAGTGAGCCCATATTAACGACCCGTTGGTGCTGGCTACGCCAGCATGTGAAGAAACTGCGCACTGCCAAGCCCGAAGCCGAAGATGAGGGTACAATCTGGCGCTTTGTCGGTGTGATAATGGCGGCAGTTCCTGTCCTGACCGCGGCAACTTACCTGTTGGGCATGGCCTATCACTATGGCTACACCATGGCATTTCTCCTTGATTATTCTGAGTTTTCTCCACCAGCGGACTATCTACTGGCCTTTGGGCTCATGAAAACTCTCGATATGCTCAAACCGTGGATGTGGCCCTTGTTGGGCCTCATCATTTCCATTTTTTCCATTTGTGCCGTCCTAATTTTTTGTCCGCGCTGGAGGATCAGGCTCACATGGTGGTGGCGAACATCGTGGTTATATCGGGCAGCTTGCAAGCAAGCCAAAGCGCAAAAGCGCTACCCAGCCCCCTCTCTTAGTCGAGCCTTTATCTGGCTTGGCGATAACTACTACAAATTTGCCTTCCTGCTATTGGCGGTGCTGATCCCCGTCATGGGCGCCATAGACTTCTTTATACAAGGAGTAAAAGCAGCACAAGTTCAGATCACCCTTCTGGAGCAAGGTAACTGGCCGGAGAGCGAGGCCAATAGCCAGTCACCTCTGCTGGGGAATGAACCCCATATCCGCATCACCTGCAACACCATCCACTGTGCCTATCGCTTCAAGGGGGGCGATACCCTGCTGTTGCGCCACGATCAAATTGAGCAGACCCGTTACCGTCCTGAGCCTCCCCCTCAGGATGAAACCAAGCCATCTGAGATGCCCACTCACCCTTGACCTATCCCCATAAAAACCGGCGCCAGGGGGGGCTGGATAAGATCAGGTGGCAGCCATCGGCCAGCTTGCCGGTCGTTGTGATGAGGGTCATCCCCGGGCGCATCCCCGTACCACCTCCACGACGCGCCAGGCTGCCACTGCTGGCCTTAGCCCCGACGAGTCATCTACTCCCAAATGGGAATTTTTCCCCGGAGAGGGACCGTTTCTTGATCCTGAACAGGATTTGGTCGGCATCGGGTTTTGCGAAATCATGCCATTGGTTAACATGTTTTGCTCGCCACTCCTGGCGAGGAGATAAGCCCAGGGATGACGGGGCCCGCTGACGCCGGCGCTCGCATCCCGTCCCGGGTTCACCATGGGTCATATATCGTTGGCGCTATGCATCGGCATTGCATCGCCGGAGGATAAGGATGTACGGATTGGCACTGTTGTTACATATTCTCGCGGCCACCATCTGGACCGGCGGCCATATAGTGCTGTCGGTGGTCGTGCTGCCCAGGGTATTGAGGGAGCGCTCGCCCGCCAGGCTGCTGGAATTCGAGTCCGTTTACGAAAAGATCGGCATGCCGGCGTTGATCATCCAGGTGATAACCGGCCTTTATCTGGCTTATCGCATGCTGCCGGACGTCAGCCAGTGGCTGGATTTTTCCAACCCCGTCGCCCACCCGATCCTGTTGAAGCTGTCGCTGCTGGCCTTGACGCTCGGCTTCGCCATGAGTGCGCGCTTCAGAGTCATTCCCCATCTATCCGAGAAAAACCTCGTCACTATGGCCTGGCATATCATCCCGGTGACCATTATCTCCATCCTGTTTGTCATCACCGGCGTGTCGTTCAGAACCGGGTGGTTCTATTGACGCTCGGGGATAAATCGAGACTGATCCACTTTCATGGGGCAGGGCTTTGCCGCGTGGCGGCCCCCTGAACGGGGAATTGAGAGCCAGGTGAAGAAAGCTATGATAGGCGCGCGCCCACCACGAGAACGAACGCCAGCATGGCAACCTTGAGCGAAAAGAGCGAACTCCATCGTTGCGACCGATGCGGTGAGCGCACCCGCCATATCGTGGTGCTGGTCGCCCGCGATCACACTCAGGACATCATGCCCAAAGATCCCCGCAAAGCCTTCTGGCAAGCCTTTCGTTCCAGCAGCCTGACCAACGCGGTATTCGGCCAAACCCTCGCCTATCAGGCTACCCATGTAAAGCACCTGATCTGCGAGCGCTGTGGCGAGAAGTTTCTGGAATATTGATGCCCAGAGGGCGGCGCGCCCCAGACAGTCAGAGCGAGATAAAAGAGAGAAAGATGAAGTTTGTCGAGATGGCCCCCGGTCAACTGCCGCTGGCGCTGCTGCTGGAGGCCGATCCCGCAGAACAGCGCATTGCCGCCTATCTGCCCGGCGCCTGGGGCTTTGCCGCCCTGGCGGGCAACGAGGTAGTGGGCGCCTGTGTGGCCGGTCTGGTGGGGGAGCAAACGGCCGAGATCTTCAATATCGCCGTTACCTCCAATCGCCAGCAGCAAGGCATCGGCTCCGGCCTGCTGCGCTTCGTGCTGACCAGCCTGGCCGGGAAAGGGGTACTCCGCGTCGAACTCGGTACCGGCAGCTTCGGCCACCAGCTCACCTATTACCAGCGCCACGGCTTTCGCGTCCATGCGGTCCTGAAGGATCACTTCCTTATCCACTACCCGGAGCCCCTGATGGAGTACGGCATCCAGCACAAGGATATGCTGCGGCTCTCGCTGGTGCTGGAGCCGGACACCGCTTCCCCCTGACCCGAGAGGGTGAGCCCTGCCCCCATGGCGACCACCCCCTGTGGTACACTCCCCCATCCCCTGTTTTTGGTATGCATGCGATGAAATCACCCCGTCCCCGCCTCTCCCTCTCCAGCCGCCCCGACGCAGGCCGCCCCGCCAGGGTAGACAAGGTGCAGCCGCCCACCCCGGGCCCAGGGCGCAAGCCTGAGGTGGCCGCGGCGGATCGCAAGCTGCTGCTGCTGAACAAGCCCTACATGGTGCTCTGCCAGTTCACCGACGAGGCGGGCCGCGAGACCCTCAAGGATTACATCACCGAGCCCGGCATCTATGCCGCGGGCCGGCTCGACCGCGACAGCGAGGGGCTCTTGCTGCTCACCAACGACGGCAAGCTGCAGGCGCGCCTCACCCAGCCCGGAGAGAAGACCCCCAAGACCTACTGGGTGCAGGTGGAAGGCGTGCCGAGCGAGGAGAAACTGGCCGCCCTGCGCGCCGGTGTGGAACTCAATGACGGCATGACCCTGCCCGCCGGGGCCCGCATCATGGATGAACCTGCGGTGTGGCCGCGCAATCCTCCCATTCGCGATCGTAAAGAGATCCCCACCTGCTGGCTCGAGGTAAAAATTGTGGAGGGGCGCAACCGCCAGGTACGGCGCATGACAGCCCATATCGGCCACCCCACATTGCGCCTCATCCGCTACGCCATCGGCGACTGGACCCTAGACGGCCTGGCACCGGGAGAGAGCCGCGCCCTGCCCGCCCCCGAGCTGGCACCGGCCCCGCGCAAGCCGCAAGGCAACCGGCAAGCCCAGGGCGACAAGAGGGCCCCTGACAGGCGCCCGGCTCAGGCCACCCACGGCAAGGGCCCCGGGAGGGAGGGGCGCGAGGCGGCACCGAGCGCAGGCAAATCCCGCAGCGCTGGTCGGGGCACGGCCCGCCGACCGGCCCGCGGCCAATCCTGAATCACGACACGCGACAAGGAGTCCTTATGACTGTGCATCCCCCCCTCTCCTCCCGTCTCACCGTGGCCGCCCTGGTGCACTGGCAGGGTCGCTTCCTGCTGGTGGAAGAGGAGATTGCGGGCCGGCGCCGCTTCAACCAGCCCGCCGGCCACGTGGAGCCGGGGGAGAATCTGATTGAGGCGGCCTGCCGCGAACTCAAGGAGGAGACGGGGCTCACCGCCGCGCCCACCGCCTGGCTCGGGGTCTATCTCTACAAGCCGGCGGACAGCGAGGCGACCTTCGTGCGCACCGCCGTCATCTTCGACCTTGAAAAGGCGCCGGGTCAGCACCATCCAGAGGATCCCGACGGCGACGTGCTAGCCTGCCACTGGCTCAGCCTGGAGGAGATCGCCGAGTGCAAGCCGGCCCTGCGCAGCCCCCTGGTGTGGCAGTGCATCCAGGACTATCTGACCGGCACACGCCTGCCGCTGTCGGCCCTCAAGGCCTTCATTTAAGCGCCATTGGACGCTCTTTTTGACGCTATGGGGCCGAGACAAGAAAAACGATTTCCCGCTGCCGGGCTCCCGATGGGCAAGGCGGCATGGAGATGTGACCGGGGGCGCAAAACTCTGGTAGAATACGCCCCGTTTAAACGAACTGGTAACTTCGACTAATGACAGACAACAGCCAAATCAAGGTGATCGTCGGCATGTCCGGCGGCGTGGATTCTTCCGTCTCGGCCTACCTGCTCCAGCAGCAGGGCTATCAGGTCGAAGGCTTGTTCATGAAGAACTGGGAAGAAGACGACACGGACGAGTACTGCTCTGCCGCCCAGGATTTGGCTGATGCCAAGGCCGTCTGCGACAAGCTGGGGATGAAACTCCACACCATCAACTTCGCCGCCGAGTACTGGGACAACGTGTTCGAGCACTTCCTCGAAGAGTACAAGGCCGGCCGCACGCCGAACCCGGATATCCTGTGCAACAAGGAGATCAAGTTCAAGGCGTTCCTGGAGTTTGCCGCCGAAGAGCTGGGGGCCACCTACATCGCCACCGGCCACTATGTGCGCCGTGACGACAGCACCGGCCGCCCGCGCCTGCTGCGCGGTCTGGATACCAACAAGGATCAGAGCTACTTCCTCTACACCCTGAGCGAAGCCCAGGTGGGTCAGAGCCTGTTCCCGGTCGGGGACCTGGAGAAGCCGGAGGTGCGCCGCATCGCCGAGCAGCTCGACCTCGTCACCGCCAAGAAAAAAGACTCCACCGGTATCTGCTTCATCGGCGAGCGCAAGTTCAAGGACTTCCTGGCGAAATTCCTGCCCGCCCAGCCCGGCCCCATCGAAACCGTGGACGGCAAGGTGATAGGCACGCACCAGGGGCTGATGTATCACACCCTGGGCCAGCGCAAGGGGCTCGGCATCGGCGGCATGAAGGATGCCACCGAAGAGGCCTGGTACGTGGTCGACAAAGAGGTCGAGCGCAACACGCTAGTGGTGGCGCAGGGCGAGCATCCCCGCCTCTACTCCGATGGCCTGATCGCGAGCCAATTGCACTGGGTGGATCGCACCCCCATCCGCGAACCGCGCCGCTGCACCGTCAAGACCCGTTATCGTCAGGAAGACATCCCCTGCCTGATCCAGCCCATCGACGATGAGACCATCCGGGTCATCTTCGACGAGAAGCAGGCCGCGGTGACCCCGGGCCAGTCCGCCGTCTTCTACGACGGGGAAGTGTGCCTGGGCGGCGGTATCATCGAACAACGCTTCAGCCACCCGGTCTAAGGGATCGGGCAGGGTGCCCCCTCTTCTCTGACGGAAGTGGGGGCCGGATGAGGGGCAAAGCCTCTCTCCCCAAGAGCACACAGAACAAGGATCATGGCTTGCTACGGCATCAGCCAATGAGTGAACAAGACAGGGCCGTGAAACGATGAGCGATAAATTTCAAGACAGGACCATGGCCTTTGCCGGCATCTGCCAGGCGGCCTATCTGGTACAGAAGGTGGCCCGCGACGGCACCTGTGACGAGGCTTCCCTGCGCGAGAGCCTGCAGAGCGTGCTGGTGACCGATCCCAAGCAGCCGCTGGAAGTGTTCGGCAGCCACCTCGCCATTCGTGACGGCTACCGCGCCCTGGTGGAGCAGCTGGGGGCCGACGGCAGCCAGAAGAACGCCGAGCTGACCCGCTACGTGGTGAGCCTGATCGCGCTGGAGCGCAAGCTCGCCAAGCGCAAGGACATCCTCAACATGCTGGGGGAGCGGATCAGCCAGATCGGCCGCCAGCAACAGCATTTCGATCTGCTCGACGAGCAGATCCTGGCCAACATGGCGAGCATCTACAGCGATCTTATCAGCCCGATAGGCCCCAGGATCCAGGTGGCGGGCACCCCGCTGTTCCTGCAGCAGCCCCTGGTACAGCACAAGGTGCGCGCCCTGCTGCTGGCGGGCATTCGCGCCGTGGTGCTGTGGCGCCAGCTCGGCGGCAGCCGCACCCAGATCATCTTCGCCCGCAAGAAGATGGTGGAACTGGCCAAACGATTTTAACCCCCACACCAATCATCAGGAGTTCACCCCATGGAGCTGTCCGCGCTGACTGCCGTTTCCCCGATTGACGGTCGTTATGGCGACAAGGCCGATGCCCTGCGCCCTATCTTCTCCGAATTCGGTCTGCTGCGTTTTCGCGTCGAAGTCGAGGTGCGCTGGTTGCAAAAACTGGCCAGCCACGCCGGGATCCCGGAAGTCCCTGCCCTGAGCGCGGCCGCCAGTGCCCTGCTCGACGGCATCGTCAGCGACTTCAACGAGAGCGACGCCGCCCGCATCAAACAGATCGAGCGCACCACCAACCATGATGTGAAAGCGGTGGAGTACTTCCTCAAAGAAAAAGTCGAAGTGAACCCGGAGCTGGCCGCCGTCGCTGAGTTCATCCACTTCGCCTGCACCTCGGAAGACATCAACAACAACTCCCACGGCCTGATGCTGAAGACCGCCCGCGACGAGGTGATCAAGCCTTACTGCGAGAAGCTCATCGGCGAGATCAAACGCCTGGCCCACGAGTACCGTGACATGCCGCTGCTGTCGCGCACCCACGGTCAGCCGGCCACCCCGAGCACCATGGGCAAGGAGATGGCCAACGTCGCCTACCGGCTGGAGCGCCAGTACAAGCAGATCATGGCGGTGGAGATCCTCGGCAAGATCAACGGTGCGGTCGGCAACTACAACGCCCACCTCAGCGCCTACCCGAACGTGGACTGGCACCGGTTCTCCGAGGAGTTCGTCACCTCCCTGGGTCTGACCTGGAACCCCTACACCACCCAGATCGAGCCGCACGACTACATCGCCGAGCTGTTCGACGCCATGGCCCGCTTCAACACCATCCTGATCGACTTCGACCGCGACGTCTGGGGCTACATCTCCCTGGGCCACTTCAAGCAGCGCACCATCGCCGGCGAGATCGGCTCCTCCACCATGCCGCACAAGGTCAACCCCATCGACTTCGAGAACTCCGAAGGCAACCTGGGGTTGGCCAACGCCGTGTTCCTGCACCTGGCCTCCAAGCTGCCCATCTCCCGCTGGCAGCGTGATCTCACCGACTCGACCGTGCTGCGCAACCTGGGTGTGGCGGTGGGTTACTCCCTGATTGCCTATCAGGCGACCCTCAAGGGCATCTCCAAGCTGGAAGCCAACGCGGACGCCATGGCCGCCGATCTGGACGCCAACTGGGAAGTGCTGGCCGAGCCCATCCAGACCGTGATGCGCCGCTACGGCATCGAGAAACCCTACGAGAAGCTCAAGGAGCTGACCCGTGGCCGCCGCGTCGACGCCGAAGGGATGCGTACCTTTATCGACACCCTAGAGCTGCCGGAAGCGGTCAAGGTTGAGCTGAAGAAGCTGACCCCGGCCAACTACATCGGCGACGCCCAGCGTCTGGTGGATCTGCTGAAGTAAGCGGCCAACGCGATACGACAGGGGCCCTGTGCACGCTCTGCCACAGGGCCCCTGCTACTTTTCAAGCACCCGACAGGGTTTGCCCAAGCCCGCCTTGGGCAAGCCCTCTCACAAGATACGAGAAGCACCATGTACCAACTCAATCTGGATATCGCTCACTTCCTCGAGCACTACTGGCAGAAGCGCCCGCTCCTCATCAAGGGCGGTTTCACCGACTTTCAGGATCCCATCAGCCCGGACGAGCTGGCGGGTCTGGCCATGGAGGAGGTGATCGAGTCGCGCCTGGTGACCCGCTTCAACAACAAGTGGGAGGCGGCCCACGGCCCCTTCGAATCCTACGACCATCTGGGGGAAGAGAACTGGACAGTGCTGGTGCAGGCCTGCAACCACTGGGTACCCGAGGTGCACGAGCTGGCGCTGCCGTTCCAGTTCATCCCGGGCTGGCGCTTTGACGACGTCATGGTGAGCTTCTCCACCCCTCACGGCGGCGTCGGCCCCCACATCGACAACTACGACGTCTTCATCACCCAGGGCCAGGGCAAGCGTCACTGGCGCGTCGGCGATGCAACGCCGCGAAGCGAGTTCGCCGCCCATGCAGCCCTGCTGCACTGCGAGCCGTTCGAGGCGGTCATCGACGTCATCATGGAGCCGGGCGACATCCTCTACATCCCGCCCGGATTCCCCCACGAGGGCTACGCCATCGAACCCTCCCTGAACTTCTCGGTGGGCTTCCGCGCACCGGACGCCAGGGCGCTTATCTCCTCCTTCGCCGATCACCTGATCGACAACGATCTGCGCACCGAGCGCTATGGCGACCCTGACCTCAAGCCCCGCGCCCGTCACGGCGAGATCCAGCCCCATGAGCTGCACCGCCTGCGCGAGCTGATGCAACAGGCCCTCGACGACGAGACCCTGTTCAAGGAGTGGTTCGGCACCATGATCTCCGAGGCCAAGCACGATCTGGACGTGAGCCCCATGGAGCCCGACTACGGCGCCGACGAGGTGGCCGACCTGCTGAGCCAGGGCGAGCCCGCCATCAAGGTGCCTGGCCTGCGCACCGTCTGGTTCAGCGGCGAGGCCAGGACCTGCTACATCGACGGCGAGGCCTGGACCCTGCCGGGCGAGGATGCCGCCGCCATCTCCCTGCTCTGCGACAAGGACATGGTCACCCAGGACGACCTGGAGGAGCTCGCCGACCAGGCCGGCTTCCTGCAACTGCTGACCCGCCTCGTCAACCGCGGTTACTGGTTCTTCGGCTAAGCCCGCGCCGGGCCCTGCAACGAAAAAGGCGCCGCTGTCACCAGCGGCGCCTTTTTCGTTCGCGTGAACTCCCTTTCTCCCCGCCTGGCTGGCAACCGACGGTCTCCCCACTACACTTGGTGACGGTCGGCCATCAAGGCCTGCTCCCCCGCCGCCTTCGTCGCCTTGTTATTTAACAACATCCGTTCGACACCGGTGCGAACGCAGAGTGGGAACCGAATGGGCCGGCACACGGAGAAACCAATTATTTTAGCCCGTAAAATCAACAGTGAGCGAAAACGTTATCTTGTGAAATGAGGCCGTTTTCGCTCAAAACGTTGTTTCTGGATCATAAAAAGTATCCAAAAACTGGTGTATATTGCACGGCGGAAATTCCTTAACCATGAAGACTGACATGAAAAAGACCAAAATCGTCTGCACCATCGGTCCCAAGACCGAATCCAAAGAAATGCTGGGCAAGATGCTGGATGCCGGCATGAACGTCATGCGCCTGAACTTCTCCCACGGCGACTACGCCGAACACGGTGGTCGCATCAGCAACCTGCGCGCTGTCATGGCCGAAACCGGCAAGCAAGCAGCCATCCTGCTGGACACCAAGGGCCCGGAAATCCGTACCATCAAGCTGGAAGGCGGCAACGACGTCTCCCTGGTGGCCGGCCAGACCTTCACCTTCACCACCGACCAGACCGTGATCGGCAACAAGGATCGCGTCGCCGTGACCTACGCCGGTTTTGCCAGCGACCTGCGCGTCGGCAACCGTATCCTGGTTGACGATGGCCTGATCGGCCTGGACGTCATCGAGATCACCGAACGCGAAGTGATCTGTAAAGTCCTGAACAACGGCGATCTGGGCGAGAACAAGGGCATCAACCTGCCGGGCGTCTCCATCAAGCTGCCGGCCCTGGCCGAGAAAGACAAGCGCGACCTGATCTTCGGTTGCGAGCAGGGCGTCGATTTCGTGGCCGCCTCCTTCATCCGCAAGAAGGAAGACGTGCTGGAAATCCGTGAGCACCTGAAGGCCCACGGTGGCGAGGCCATCCAGATCATCTCCAAGATCGAAAACCAGGAAGGTCTGGACAACTTCGACGAGATCCTGGCCGTGTCCGACGGCATCATGGTCGCCCGCGGCGACATGGGTGTGGAAATCCCGGTGGAAGAAGTGATCTTCGCCCAGAAGATGATCATCGAGAAGTGCAACAAGGCACGCAAAGTGGTCATCACCGCCACCCAGATGCTGGACTCCATGATCAAGAACCCGCGTCCGACCCGCGCCGAAGCCGGCGACGTGGCCAACGCCATCCTGGACGGTACCGATGCCGTCATGCTGTCCGGTGAGTCCGCCAAGGGCAAGTACCCGCTGGAAGCCGTGACCATCATGGCCACCATCTGCGAGCGTACCGACTCCGTGATGCCGTCCAACCTGTCTGCCGCCAACGACAGCAACAAGCTGCGCATCACCGAAGCGGTCTGCAAAGGCGCGGTCGAGACCTCCGAGAAGCTGGACGCCCCGCTGATCGTGGTCGCCACCGAAGGCGGCAAGTCTGCCAAGGCCATCCGCAAGTACTTCCCGAAAGCCTGGATCCTGGCCATCACCACCAACAAGAAGACCGCTGCCCAGCTGGTGCTGACCAAGGGTGTGGTGACTCACGTGGTCGACTCCATCGCCTCCACCGACGATTTCTATCGCATCGGCAAAGAAGCCGCGCTGGAAATCGGCATGGGCGTGAAGGGTGACGTGGTTGTCATGGTCTCCGGTGCCCTGGTACCGAGCGGCACCACCAACACCGCCTCCGTTCACGTGCTGTAATCAGCCCTGAACCGATGAAAGCGGCGCCTTCGGGCGCCGTTTTTTTTATCTCTCCCCCCTGCTGCCTCTCTCGCGCCGGTGCTAGAATCCACGCGGATTTTTCCCAGGTGGACAATCCTTCGAACCTCGCATAATCACCCGGACGTTTTATGCTCTCAACACGATTCAAAAGAGCCTCGGCTACCCTGTTGCCGCTGTTCTGCTTACTCATCACCCTCTGCGCCCCGCACGCCATGGCGCAGGACCTGCCCCAGCGAGCCACCGTGCAGCGGGCGCTGGATGCCCTCGGCAAGTCGGATGCCCTCACCGTCAGCCAGCAGGCGGATCACAAGTTCCTGACCGACACCCTCTCCCTGCTAGACAGCATCGACAAGGAGAAGAGCAAGGCCAAGAGCCAGAACGAGCGCATTCGCTCCCTGCCGGCCGAGCTGCGCGACATCAGCGCCAGGCTCGAGGCCCTGACCCAGGGCAAGAGCCCGGAGCAGCTCAGGAGCGAATACGCCACCATGAGCCTGGCGGAGCTCGACAGCCGCCAGCCCGAGATCATGGCCAACATGCAGGATGCCCAGGAGGCCCTCGGCACCATCGGCAGCCAGATCACCAGCCTGCAGACCCTGCCGGAGCGGGCCCAGGCCAACATGAGCCGCGCCTATCAGCGCAGCCAGGAGATCCGCACCCGCCTCAATTCCGGGGACGGGGTGAGCAGCGCCGAGAAGATGAAGCTGGGCGCCGAGCTGGCCCTGCTGGATCTGCAACTGGCCAACCTGCAAAAGGAGCTGGACAACCGCACCAGCATGCAGGATCTGGCGGTCAAGCAGCGCGATTACCAGAGCGCACGGCTCGCGAGCGAGGAGCAGAAGCTGCAGGCCCTGCAGGAGCAGAGCAGCGCCAAGCGCCTGGGTGACACCGAGAAGACCGCCGAGCAGACCGGCGAGCTGGTGGCCGCCGAGGACAACCCCTTGGTGCAAAAGGAGCAGGAGATCAACCACCAGCTCAGCCAGCAGCTCATCAGCGCCACCACCAGCCTCAACTCGCTCGCCCAGAAGAATCTGCAGGCCAAGAGCTGGCTGGAGCGCGGCACCCAGACCGAGCGCAACCTCAACGAACAGGTGCAGATGCTCAAGGGCAACCTGCTGCTGTCGCGCATCCTCTACCAGCTCTACCAGCAGCTGGAGGCGGCGCCCTCCACCCTGGTGAAGAACCTGGAAGAGCAGATCGCCGACCTGCACCTGGCCCAGTTCGAGCTGAGCCAGCAACGTGACCAGTTGTTCCAGAAGACCCAGTATCTGGACAACCTGATCGCCAGCAGCGGCGAGACGGTGAGCGAGGAGGACAAGGCGAACCTTGCCAAGCTCATCGACACCCGCATCAGCCTGCTGGACCAGCTCAACCGCCAGATGGACGCCCAGCTCACCAACGCCATCAGCCTGCAGCTGACCCAGCAGCAGCTGAGCCGGGTCTATGCCTCCATCGAGTTCACCCTGCAACAGCACATCTTCTGGGTGAGCAGCAACAAGCCCATCGACGCCAAGTGGTTCATCAGCTGGCCGGCCCAGGCCTACAAGCAGGTCTCCGACTGGGTGCTGAAACCGGACTGGAGCGGCTGGGGCGACATGCTGCTGGCGGTCTCCCTGCTGGCGCTGCCGCTGCTGCTGGTGGGTGGTCTGCTGCTGTGGAAACGCGGCACCCTGCTCGATCGCCAGAAGAAGATCGCCAAGGATCTCGGCCGCTTCCGCCAGGACAGCCAGTGGCACACCCCGCGCGCCCTGCTGTTCACCGTGCTGCAGCGCCTGCCGGGCACCCTCTTCATCCTGGCCGCCGGCCTGCTGCTGGCCTATTGCGGCCTGCTGAGCCCGAAACTCATCTTCCAGATCACCCTGAACCTGGCCCTCGGCTACCTGGTGTTCAGCGTCTATCTGTCGGTGATGCGCCCGGGCGGCATCGGCGAGACCCACTTCCGCATCCCCCGTGACGAGCTGCAGGCCAAGCGCAACAGCATGCGCTACCTCTGGCTGCCCCTGCTGCCCCTCATCATGCTGTCGACCAAGGCGGTGGTGGAACCCTCCTCCCTTGGCAACGACGTGATAGGCCAGGCCCTGACCATGCTGCTGCTGGGGCTGACCGCCTACCTGGTGCTGCCCATCTCCCGCGCCCGCATCAAGGGCGAGGCGAGCATGTTGCAGACCCTGACCGCCGTCGCCCTGGCGCTGGCGCCGGTGGCGCTCATGGTACTGGCGGCCCTCGGCTACTACTACACGGCCCTGAAACTGACCGGCCGCCTCATCGAGTCCTTCTACCTCCTCATTATCTGGAGCCTGGTCTATCGCACCGCCCTGCGCGGCCTCGAGCTGGCGGCCCGCCGCCTGGCCTATCGCCGCGCCGTCGCCAAGCGCGAGCACAAGACCCTGGAGGATGCGGAAGGGGGCGAGGCCATCGAAGAGCAGCCCATGGATCTGGAAGAGGTCAGCCAGCAGTCCCTGCGTCTGACCCGAATCATGCTGCTGGTGGTGTTCGGCGTCGCCTTCTACTGGCTCTGGTCCGATCTGGTGGCGGTCTTCACCTACCTCGACAGCGTGGTGCTGTGGCACAAGAGCGAGGGGACAGGCGCCAATGCCGTGCTCTATCCCATCAGCCTGAGCGACGTGCTGACCGGCCTCTTCCTGTTCGGCGCCGCCCTCTCCCTGGCCCGCAACCTGCCTGGCCTGCTGGAGGTGCTGGTGCTCTCCAGGATGCGCCTCGCCCAGGGCACGGCCTACGCCTTCACCACCATGCTCAACTACGTGCTGATCGGCATGGGCTCGCTGACGGCGCTGGCCATGCTGGGGGTCCAGTGGGAGAAGCTGCAGTGGCTGGCCGCCGGCCTCTCGGTCGGTATCGGTTTCGGCATGCAGCAGATCGTCTCCAACTTCATCTCGGGCATCATCATCCTGTTCGAGCGCCCGGTGCGGATCGGCGACACCGTGACCATCGGCACCATCTCGGGGACGGTCAACAAGATCCGGATCCGCTCGACCACCCTCACCGACTTCGACCGCAAGGAGGTGATCATCCCGAACCAGCAGCTGATGATAGAGCGGCTGATCAACTGGTCCCTGTCCGATACCGTCACCCGGGTCATCGCCCGGGTCGGGGTGGCCTATGGCTCGGATCTGGATCTGACCCGCAAGCTGTTGATGCAGGCGGCCACGGAGAACAGCCGGGTCCTGAAGGATCCCGCCCCCACCGTCTACTTCCTCACCTTCGGGCCCAGCACCCTGGATCACGAGCTGCGCTTCTTCGTGAGCGAGCTGGGGGATCGCAACCCGGCCATCGACGAGCTGAACCGCCGCATCGACGTGCTGTTCCGCGAGCATGGCATCGAGATCGCGTTCAACCAGATGGACGTCTACATCAAAAACATGCAGGGAGACGAACAGAAGGTGGAATCCCGTCCGGCGCTGCCGCCGGCGGGGCACCAGCCCGTCTGATCCCGCCCGCTTGCACAGGCCCCATCACGGGGCCTGTTTTTTTTCAGCCTCTCTGGCGCCTTGAAAGCGGGGCGAGCCCCCCAATATAGGGAGGACAACGGACTGTCAGCCACGAGGAAGCCGATGGACTATCTCTACGCCGTGGTGCTCTTTGCCATCTCGGCATCGGTCACCCCCGGGCCCAACAACATCATGGTGATGAGCGCCGGGGCCAACTTCGGGGTGCGCAGGAGCCTGCCCCTGCTCATGGGGATCTGCGTCGGTTTCACTCTGATGCTGTTGCTGGTGGGGCTAGGCTTCGGCCGGCTCTTTACCCTCTTCCCCGACCTGCACCTCATCATCAAGTGCGCGGGCACCCTCTACCTGCTCTATCTCGCCTGGCTCATCGCCCGCTCGGAGGGCGAGGTGACGGGGAGCACTCAGGCCCGCCCCCTCGGCTTTTTCAAGGGGGCCCTGTTCCAGTGGGTCAATGCCAAGGCCTGGGTGGTCGCCACCGGCGCCATCGCCGCCTTCACCAGCGCGGGGGCCGACTTCCACCAGCAGAACCTCGCCATCGCCCTGATCTTCTTCATCGTCTCTTTCCCCTGTGTCGGGCTCTGGCTCCTGTGCGGTGCCCTGCTCAAGCGCTGGCTGGCCGACGACCTGGCCCGCCACCGCTTCAACCAGACCATGGCGGCCCTGCTGGTCCTCTCCGTGGTGCCCGTCATTCAGGAGATACTGAGCCGACCCTGAGCGTCCATCCCTGATTCCCCTTCATCCCGACGCAGCGCCGTCGTTGAGGAGCATGCAATGCAACAAGTGGTCTATGTGGCCAACCCGGTGAGCGGGTTGATCCATGTGTTTCGGCTGGAAGAGGGCGAACTGCGCCCGCTGCAGGAGGTGCAGACCGGCGGCGAGGTGCAGCCCCTGGTCATCAGCCCGGACCGGCACTGGCTCCATGCCGGGGTGCGCCCCGACTTTCGGGTGCAAAGCTACCCCATTGCCGCCGATGGCCGGCTCGGGGCCTCGACCTCGGCGCCGCTGCTCGGCAGCGCCTCCCACACCTGTACCGATGGGAGCGGGCGCCTCTTCTTCGCCGCCTCCTACGCCTTCAACCACGTCAGCGTGTCGCGCCGGGACGAAGAAGGCCGGATGCAGCCCCCCCACCAATGCCTCGACAACCTGATGGCGGCCCACTCGGTGACGCCGCTTGCGGGAAACGAGGGAGGGCAGGAGCTGCTGGTGGCCTGTCTGAAGGAGGATGCAATCCGCCGCTTCACCCTGGGGCAGGATGACAGGCTCTCCCCCCACCCCCTGGGGGATCTGCATACCGCCCAAGGCGCCGGGCCCCGCCATCTGGCGCTGCACCCGGACAACGGCGATCTCTATTGCCTCAACGAACTCGATGCCACCCTCAATCGCTACCACAGGGAGGCGGACGGACAGATAGTGGCGCGCGAGAGCCTGGACATGCTGCCCCCAGGCTATGAGGGGGAGCGCTGGGGCGCCGACCTGCACCTGACCCCGGATGGACGTTTTCTCTACACCAGCGAGCGGGCCAGCAGCCTGCTCACCCTGTTCGGGATCGACGGGAAGGACGGCGCCCTGACTCCCCTCGGCCACTTCCCGACCGAGGCCTGCTCCCGCGGCTTTGCCATCGACCACGGCGGCCACTGGCTCATCGCCACCGGGCAGCAGTCCGACCAGGTGGCGGTGCACCGCATCGACCCCGAGAGCGGGCGCCTCACCCTGGCCTCCCGCCACGAGGTGGGCAAGGGCGCCATGTGGGTGAGGATCCTGAACCTGGCCGAGCGCCCCGCCTGAGGGACGGGGAGAACATCCCCCCGGGCCATCCCCCACAAAAGCAGGCGGCGCCGAGGGAGCGCCGCCTGTGGGAGAGTCCGAAGAGCCGGCCCCTAGTTGCCGTTGAGCTCGTCGTCCGGCCAGTACTTGTAACCCTGCATGGTGGCCTGCACCGCCACCCCCTTCTCGGTGATCTGGTACATCTTCACCTTCTGGAAGTCCGCGTTGGCCGCCTCGCTCACCACCACCTTGCCATCCTCGGCGGACTTGGCGGCCAGATCCGCCTGGGCGCTGGCGTCGAAGCCGGTGGTGACGAAGCGATCCAGCGCCGCCGCATCGTTGAAGATGATCAGGGCCTGAAACTTCTTGATCCCCATGCCCACCCCGAACCCGGCGGAAGCCATCTTCATGTAGGTGTCGCGGCCGGTGCGATGATCCCGCAGCACGCCATAGCCGGTGCCCGTGCTGATCACCAGCAGGTTGTTGTTCACGTTGGCGAAGACGGCGTAGCCCTTGGCTCTGGCCACCTCCTGCTTGATCCCCGGATCCTGACCGTACATGGTGGAGAGCGTCTGCTGACGCATCTGCAAGATGGTATTGCGCTGCTGGGCCGGGGTATCGCCCTTGGCTGCGCACCCGACCAGCAGCAACACGGCCAGGATCTGGCCCCATAACCGCATCTGACCCATAAGATGACTCCTTACTGTGTCTATCCGAACGCCAGTCCCCCATCGGGCGGCGCCCCGTCCGTTGAGTATAACCAGCCAGCCCCAGGCACTGCCGCGCCCTCAGCCCCTGGTCACCTCCCCGAGAAACTCGGTGAAGCGCCGCCAGGACTTGGCATCGGCGTCGGCGCGGTAGTTGTCCGAGCCGAACACGCTGAAGGCGTGGGGGGCACCGCTGTAGCTGGTCGCCTCGTGCTTGACCCCGGCGCGCTCCAGCTCGCCGACCAGCGTCGCGAACTGGGTGAGCGGCACCGCCTCGTCGGCGCTGCCGTGCTGGATCAGCAGATGCCCCTTCGTCTGGTTGTAGTCCTGCCCGGCCGGGGTCTCCAGCCCGCCGTGCACGCTCACCACCCCCTTCAAATCCGCCCCGCTGCGGGCCAGCTCCAGCACGGCGGCCCCGCCGAAGCAGTAACCGAGGGCCACCGCATTGTCGAGCCGCCCCCCCTGTCGGCCCGCCTCGGCGAGCCCCCCTTGCAGCAGCTTGCGCATCCGGCTCCTGTCCTGATAGAGGGCCCCGGTCAGCTTCTTCTTCTCCTCCATGGCGGTCGGCCTCACCCCTGCGCCGAACAGGTCCACCGCAAAGACGCTGTAGCCGAGCGCCACCAGCATCTCGGCGCGCTTGATTTCATAGCCGTTGAGCCCGTCCCAGTCGTGCACCAGCACCACCAGGGGGGCCTGCTTGTCGGCGGCCGCCAGGTAATACCCCTCGAACGGCTGCCCCTCCACCTCGTAGCGCACCGCACCGGCCTCGGCCACGCCGCTTCCCATCAGCCCGAACAGGGCCAGGATCCATGCCTTCCTCATCGCCTATCCCTCCAGCTTGAATGACGCTCCTGAGTGTAGTCCCTCGGGAGAGGCGGCCAGAGAGGGGGGCCGCCGGCCCAAAAAGCGAGAGGCCACCCTGGGGTGGCCTCTTGTCAGACAAGGGAAAGTGTTCGTGCCCGGACTCAGTCCTTGGCGCTCTCCATGGCACCCTCTTCGGAGTGCTGGGGCAGGATGAGGTTCAGCAGGATGGCGGCCACCGAGGCCAGACCCACGCCCGCCAGGGCGAAGTCGCCGATCTTCATCTCCAGGGCACCGACACCGACGGTCAGGGTCACGGCCACGATGGCGATGTTGCGGGACAGGCCCAGATCCACCTTGGACTCCACCAGGGTCTTGAGGCCGATGGCGGCGATGGATCCGAACAGCAGCAGCATGATGCCGCCCATCACCGGCATGGGGATGGAGGTCAGCAGGGCGTTGAACTTGCCGAAGAAGGCCAGAATGATGGCGAACACCGCGGCCCAAGTCATGGTGACCGGGTTGAAGTTGCGGGTGATCATCACGGCGCCGGTCACTTCGGCGTAGGTGGTGACGGGGGGACCACCGATGAGACCGGCGAAGCAGACGCCGATGCCGTCACCGGCCAGGGTGCGGTGCAGCCCCGGGTTCTTGGTGTAGTCCTGCCCGGTCACGCCGCCGATGGCGAGCACGCCGCCGATGTGCTCAATGCAGGGGGCGATGGCCACCGGCAGCATGAAGAGCGCCGCGGCCCAGTTGATCTCCGGGGTCTCGAAGTGGGGCAGCGCCAGCCAGGGGGCGTTGACCATGCCGTCGAAGCTCACCTGGCCCATCAGCACGGCAGAGACATAACCGGCGATGACACCGCACAGGATGGGGATGAGTTTGATCCAGCCCTTGCAGAACACGGCCGCGATCAGGGTCACCGCCAGCGAAATGCCCGCCAGGGTCAGGGCGGTCGCCGGTGGCACCACCTGCTCACCGCCGGCGCGTCCCATGGCCATGTTGCAGGCCACCTGGGCCACCGACAGGCCGATCACCATGATCACCGGACCTATGACCACGGGGGGCAGCAGCTTGTGCACGAAGCCCATACCCCGGGCGCGGATGACGGCCGCCAGGATGAAGTACATGAAGCCCGCGGCGAACAGACCGAACATGGTGGAGGGCAGGCCCCAGGTCTGGGTGGCATAGATGATGGGGGCGATGAAGGCGAAGCTGGAGCCGAGGAAGATCGGCACCTGACGACGGGTGCAGAGCTGGAACAGCAGGGTGCCTACACCGGCGCCAAGCAGGGCCATGGAGGGGTTCAGACCGGTGAGCAGGGGCACCAGCACCATGGCACCGAAGGCGACAAACAGAATTTGCAGCCCGGCGACGCTTTGCTTGACCAAGGAAAACATGGGTATCCTTAATTTTTTGATAACTGACAGGGATATTTGACACTTTTCAGTCATCACAAGACGTTTTCAAGGCAGAAAATGAACTGATGGGCGTCATTTGTTGCCTTTTACTGCTTGAGGAGGGCATGAAACTGGCTTTTTAGGCGGGATTCGTTGCTACAAGCATCGAGTATGCGATTTTACGCACTTTTGTGGCCGACGCCAATCGTTTTTCCGGGCAGATAGCATGGCAAGGGTTTCAACTGGTCGCCCGACCCGCCGCCCCCGGTTGGGCCGAGATGGCTACCGCCCCGGCGGCAGACGCAAAAAAACGGGGTGGCTGGCGCCACCCCGTCGCGTTTTTTCGAAACCCCGTCAGACCCGGCGATAGGGCAGATAGACCGGCTCCCACATGTGGCTCAGGATGTGCTGATGCAGATCCTGGCCGATCAGGGGGTGGGAGGGATCCCGGCGCACTATGTCCTTGAGCACCGCGGTCGCCACGTGCACCGAGATGTTGCGCAGCTCGCTGATCCTCGGATAGACGGTGCCCCGGGCGAGATCCGCCTCATCCACGCATTCCGCCAGCGCGAAGGCGGCGGTGGTGAAGATGTCAGGGCTGATCTCGCGGATCTGGCTGACGATGGCGGCCAGTCCCACGCCGGGGAAGATGAAGACGTTGTTGCCCTGGCCGATGCGATAGTCCTGCCCCTCGAAGTGCACGTCCTTGAACGGGCTGCCGGTGGCGACGATGGCGCGGCCCCGGCTCCAGCGGAAGATGTCCTCCGGCAGCGCCTCGCAGTTGGCGGTGGGGTTGGAGAGCGGGAACACCATGGGGCGCTCGCAGTGGGCCAGCATCAGCTGGATGTGCTCCTCCTGGAAGGCGCCACCGGCGCCGCTGGTGCCGAGCAGCACCGTGATGGGCACGTGGCGCAGCACCTCGGTCAGCCCCGCCTTGCCCTGCAGCTCCCACTGGGCCAGCAGCAGGCCCGGCTTGGCGTAGCGGCGCTTGTATTCGTCCAGCCCCTCCCGGTTGTCACACACCAGCCCCTGGGTATCCAGGATGTAGATGCGATCCCGGGCCGCCTGCGGGTCCAGCCCCTCGCGGATCATCCCCGCGCAGATCTGATCCGCCACCCCGACCCCGCCGGCCCCGGCCCCGTAGACCAGGTAGTTCTGCTGGCCCAGGGTCTCACCCTTGGACTTGACCGCCCCTATGATGCCCGCCAGCACCACGGCGCCTGTGCCCTGGATGTCGTCGTTGAACGACGGCAGCACCTGCTGGTAGCGGGCCAGGTTGTTGAAGGCATTGGACTTGCTGAAGTCCTCCCACTGCAGCACGGCGTTCGGGAAGTGACGCTTGACCCCGGCCACGAACTTGTCGATGAAGTCGTCGTACTCCTTGCCGCGGATGCGCCTGTGGGGCTGACCCAGGTACATGGGATCATCCAGCAGCGCCTGGTTGTCGGTGCCCACGTCCAGCGCGATGGGCAGGCAGCAGGCGGGATGGATGCCGGCCCCCAGGGTGTAGAGGGCGAGCTTGCCGATGGGAATGCCCATGCCGCCCACCCCCTGATCGCCGATGCCGAGGATCCCCTGGCTGTCGGTGACGACTATGATGCGCACCGCCTTGGCGTCCATGTGGCGGGCCAGGGAGCCCATGTCATCGACGTTCTTCTGGGTGATGTAGAGGCCGCGCGGCTTCTGGAAGCGGTGGCTGAACTCCTGGCACGCCTTGCCCACGGTCGGGGTGTAGATGTAGGGAGTCATCTCCTCCACGTGGCGGGACAGGAGGGCATAGAACAGGGTTTCGTTGCGATCCTGCAGGGCCCTCAGGTTCTGGTACTTCTCGATGTCGCTGCAGGCGCTCAGGAAGGCCTCATAGACACGCTCCAACTGGGCCTCGAAGGTCTGCACCTGGGGCGGCAGCAGGCCGTCGAGCTCGAAATCGGCCCGCTCCTGTTCGGTGAAGGCGGTGCCCTTGTTGAGGTTGCGATCGTTGAGCAGATCGGTACCCGTCAGCGCGACCGGGCGAAAGTCCTCGCCCTGTGCATCTTTCCACAGCAGATATTGTCCGGTAGCCATAGTCATTCTCTTTGATTTACATGAAGTTGCCATTCGGCAGGAGAGCAAGACTCAGATTGGTGCGGATCATATGACGTTTAGGGATTCGGTTTTGTGAGCTCAGCCATACCCTGCGGCCAAAGCCCCGCCGGCCAGGGTCGGGAGAGGCTTGCTCCGGCGGCGCGCTTGGCGCAAGATCCCCCCGGCCCCTTGCCTGCCCTCTTCACCCCCAGGAGCACCATGAGCATACCCCAGCCCCCCGCATTTCCCGTTTCCGCCGTCATCCTGGCCGGTGGCCGTGCCACCCGCATGGGGGGCGACGACAAGGGCTGGGTGCCCCTCGCGGGCCGGCCCCTGATCGAACACGTGCTCGAGCGCCTGCGCCCCCAGGTGGACGAGGTGCTGATCAATGCCAACCGCAGCGAGGATCGCTACCGGCAGCTTGCCCCCGTCATCCGCGACCAGCATGCCGACTTCCAGGGGCCGCTGGCCGGGATGCAGGCGGGTCTTGCCGCCGCCCGCCACGACTGGGTGCTGTTCGTCCCCTGTGACGGCCCCGCCCTGCCCCGGGATCTGATGGCCCGCTTTCGCGCCGCCGTGACCCCTGATACAGAACTGGTGGTGGCCCACGACGGCGAGCACCTGCAGCCCGTGGTCGCCCTGCTGCACCGTGCCCTGCTCCCCTCCCTGCGCCAGGCGCTGGCTTCTGGGGAGCGCAAGACCGGGGCCTGGTTTGCCCGCCACCGGATGACGGTGGTGCCCTTTGCCGACCAGCCCGATGCCTTCGTCAACCTCAACAGCCCGGACGAGCTCGCCGCTTGGGAGGCGAGGCTGCGGGAAGGGGGCGCGCCATGAGCCCCCTGCCCCTGCTCGGCTTCGTCGCCTGGAGCGGCACCGGCAAGACCACGCTGCTGGAGCGCCTCATCCCCCTGCTCGGCCAACGCGGCCTACGCCTCGGGGTGCTCAAGCACACCCACCACGACTTCGACATCGACCGGCCCGGCAAGGACAGCCACCGCCTGCGCCAGGCGGGCGCCGCCCAGGTGATGGCGGCGTCCAGCCTGCGTCACGCCCTGATCCGGGAGACGCCAGAGGGAGAGCCTTCCCTGGCGGCGCTGCTGGCCCGCTTCGATGCCAGCGCCCTGGATCTGCTGCTCGTCGAGGGGTTCAAGCATCACCATTTTCCCAAGGTGGAGCTCCATCGCGCCGCCATCGGCAGGCCCCTGCTCTTCCCCGATGACCCTGACATCATCGCCCTCGTGAGCGACACGCCCCAGGCGAGCCCCCTGCCCCGCTTCGGCTTCGACGAGCTGGAGGCCATCGCCGACTTTGTCTGCGCCTGGCTGCCCCGACCAGGGGCCCGCCAGCCGGCCCCGCCCCTGCGCCTCTGCGCCCGGCTGCTGGCGGCCCTGTCCCCATCGGCGGGGCTGGCCTCTGTGCCCGGCGTTCTGAGCCAGGATGAGGCGGGCGTCCTGCTGGTACGCCCGGCGGACGGGTCGCACGACGAGGCCAACTGCCTGATCGAACTCGCCCCCGCGCCCCTCTCCCCCGGCGAGCGGGTGATGATACGTCCGCTGGCGAGCCGGTGAGAGCGCATCGCCCCCCCTGGCCTTCCCCCTCACCGTCCTGCCGACCCGGGCGCTCAGGCTGCCGGAGAGCACCTGGCCCCTCATCACAAGCCCTCGGCCCGCCCCTGATCCCGACCCCCTCGCACCGCCCTCTGACAGAGCCGCGCGCCCACGAAAAAGCCCCGCCGAAGCGGGGCTTTGTGACACCAGGCATGCTCCCCTTCGGGAGGCCCCTCAGGCGAGCTTGCGCCCCTCCCGGCTCATCTCATCGAGCTGCTGGCGGCTCAGGGTCGAGATCAGCTTGTCGTCCAGATAGAGGTGCAGCAGATCGCCGTGCATCTCGCCGCGCATGGTGCCGCGTCTGCCGTCGAGGTAGTGGATCTCCATCTGCGCCGTGTGGGCGTCCGGGTAGCGCATCTCCACCTCGCGCACCCCCTGGGGCAGCATGGCCAGCGGCACCTTGTTGAGGGCCGGATCCAGGTGCTGGTTGACCTTGATGACGGCGTCGGCCTTCTGATCCACCAGGGCCGGCGACTTGCCGGTGATGGGGTTCTTGCCGGACCAGAATTCGATGGTGTTGAACACGAAGAGATCCGCCGTCGCCGCCAGGCCATAGACGGGGGAGAGCAGCATGAAGACGCCGGCGCGGCCGTAGCGGTTGTCCACCACGCTGAGGTTGCCCTTGGTCACCATGGCGGAGAGCCCCATCTGTCCCATGCAACCGCCGAGCCCCAGGCTCGCCCCCATTCCCAGCAGCAGGGCCAGGGCCCTGCCTCTCTGTCGTACTGCCATCGTTGTCTACCCGTTCAATAAAAAAGGAGGCGGCAGCCTAAACAAGTGCTCCGGGGAGGACAATTGACAAGGGGGAGCCCATACAGCCCGGGTTCAGCCTGGCGGCGCGATCGCTCACTCTTTTGGCGATACCGTCAGCCCCTGTCGCCAGACCGGCTCCTCAGATGGAGAGGGCGGAGACCGTCTGGGAGACCCTGTCCGCCTCCTGGTGGATCTCGCTCATCAGCCGGGAGGCGCCGGCGATCTGCTGCTTGCCGAGTTCGGCGCTGCCGGCCACCCCGGCCATGTCCTCGGTCACCCTGGCGGTCAGCTCCCGGTTCTTCTGCACCACCCTGGCGATCTCGTCGGTGGAAAGAGAGGTGCGGGCCGCCAGCTGACGCACCTCGTCCGCCACCACCGCAAAGCCGCGTCCCTGCTCCCCGGCCCGCGCCGCCTCGATGGCCGCGTTGAGGGCCAGCAGGTTGGTCTGATCGGCGATGGCGCTGATGGTCGAGACGATGGCCTCTATGCTCCTCGACTGCTCGTTGAGCTGGCCGATGAGGGCGATGGCCTGATCCACCCGGGTGGCGATGAGGGAGGAGGTCTCCACCACGGCGCGCAGCAGCTCGGCTCCGGCCTCTGCGCTGTGCAGGGTCTCCTGGGCCGTGCTGTGGGCGAGGCGGGCCGCCTCCCGGGTGGCGTGGTTCTGCTCGATGCGCTCGGTGATGTCGCTGGCGAACTTCACCACCCTGACCACCTTGCCGCTGCCATCCCGAATGGGGTTGTAGGTCGCCTCCAGCCAGACCGCCTGCCCCCGGCTGTTGTGGCGCATGAAGAGGCCGGACTTGAACTGGCCCCGGGCCAGCTCCTCCCAGAAGCGGGGCTGCTCGCGCAGGAAGGCCTCGTCACAGAAGATCCTGTGGTGCCTGCCCGCCAGCTCCCCCATGGTGTAGCCCATGACGTTCAGGAAGTTGGCGTTGGCGCTGATGATGTCGCCGTTCGGGGTGAACTCTATCATGGCCCGGGAGCGGTCCAGCGCCTCGGTGAGCGCCTCCAGGCGCTGCAACTTCTGGTGTCTCTGGGTCACGTCGCTGGCAATCTTCACCACCCGGGTCACCCTGCCCTGCTGCCTCACCGGGAAATAGCTCGCCTCGAGCCAGCGCGTCTCCCCCTGCCGGTTCACCCGCTCGAAGGTGCCGGACTGCGCCTCCCCCTGGGCGAGGCGGCGCCAGAACTGGCGATAGTCGTCGGACTCGGCCCAGGCCCTGGGGCAGAGCCGGCTATGGGGCTGTCCCGTCAGCTCGCCCGCGTCATACCCCATCAGAGCCAGAAAGGGGGCGCTCGCCTCCAGGATGATCCCCTCCGGACTGAAGAGAAGGGTGGCGGCCCCCGCCTTGATCGCCTCGACCACCCCCTGCTCCTCTTCGAGCCGGGTCTGGCAAGCCTGCAACTGCGCCTTGAGTTTGTGATTGAACATGACACTCCTACCTCGTTGACGATCCGGATCGGCACCACAGCCTCACCCACGGAGGGTATCGGCACCGCCAGCGCCGACATAAGTGATCGGACGACTGAAACGAATGGGGCGTGCAGTGCAGAGAAAAGCGGCGATGCAGCCAAGGGCTGCCAGTACGCAGCCCGACGAGGAGAGGATCAACCCGGCGGTGAAAAAGGCGGCTAACGGGCGGGAACGCATTCAAGACAGGCGGGATTGTTCGCAAACCCGAACCGCTCGTCGTGTTCTGCCCATCCGGTGCCATAATAAAGAGAGAGGGGCACGGGGCCCCTCTTGTTTCACTGCCTCAACCGGCTCAGGCAGTTTTCACGCACTTCTGGATAAAGCTGTTCTTGGCCGCCCCGGCGAGCTTCTTGTCCGCCGCCGCCTTCTCGCACTGGGTCGCCTTGTCAGCGGCCCCGCCCGTCTTCAGGCACTTTTGCACGAAGCTGTTCTTGGCCGCACCGGCCAACTTCTTGTCGGCGGCCGCTTTCTCGCACTGGCTCGCCTTGGCACTGGCGGAGGCATCCTTGACGCACTTGCCCACAAAGCTGGTCTTGGCGGCGCCCGCCAGCTTCTTCACCGCCGCCTGGGCCTCGCACTCTTGCTGCGCGCCAGAGGTCGCGCTCTGGGCCACCCCCATTCCCATGCCCATGACCGTCACACACAGACTCAACACCATCAGGATCCGCTTCATATGTCACACTCCCATCGTTCTATCCATTGTGGTTAACCCCCACTAACACGGGCCAAACGAGGCACCCTTGCCTCGCTGCACTATAGTCCCCCCTCCCCGTGACAACAAAATGCCCCTTCCTTCTCGACAACCCCATCCTTGCCCCCGCTCCGGCTCCCCGGCGCCTTCACTTCAATTGTTGAGCTGGCGCAAAAATCCAGCGCTTCCCTACGGTTGCGTCAACTTTTGACTGGAAAGGTTAGATTCATTTGACTTAACATAGCCACCTAATATCTATTGGCGGGATGAGCCATAGCCCTCGCTGATAAATGGATTCACGGAAAGCTATAACCTACGAAATAGTGCTATAGGTTTTAAGGAAAATATTAGATAACAGATCAATCTGTTCTAAATATTAAAAATTACAACCAAAAAACATGGGAATAAATATGAAGGTTTTTTCTGTTTTCAATAATAAAGGTGGTGTTGGTAAAACAACCTTGTGGATTTGACCCCATAGATCCAGACACTCTTTCCCGCTTAGGGTTGTGATACCCGACTGCGCAGATATTCCCGAGGGGAACGATACCCCAAGGCGCTGTGCGGGTGGTGCTCGTTGTAATGCTCGAACGCGATCGCCAAATTGCCTACCGCTGTTCGGCTATCCGGCTTCGGCATCATCTCGATATAGTCTCGCTTCATCGTCTTCACGAAGCTCTCCGCGATACCGTTGCTCTGTGGACTCCTCACCGCCGTTGTTCTGGGCTCCAACCCGATTTCTCGTGCGAACGCGCGAGTCTCATGGGCCCGATACACCGAGCCATTATCTGTCAGCCATTCCACCGGTGAGGCCGGCAACGCATCCCCGAAGCGACGCTCGACCGCGCGCAGCATGACATCTTGTACCGTGTCACTGTCGTAACCCCCGGTGCTGGCGGCCCAGTCCAAGGCTTCCCTGTCACAGCAGTCCATGGCGAACGTGACCCGGAGTTTTTCGCCATTATCGCAGCGAAACTCAAAGCCATCCGAGCACCAGCGTCGATTGCTCTCGTTAACGGCGACACGCCCCTTATGTGCCTGCTGAGCCAAGGGAACCGCCGGTTTTCTTTCCAGCAGCAGGCCATGATCGCGCATGACGCGATATACTCGCTTGGCGTTGACGACGGGCAGTCGTTCGGCCTCTGACTGACGTCGTAACAGCGCCCAGACTCGCCGATAACCATAGGAGGGGAGCTCTGCCAGCGCGCCCATGATCCGGGCAAGCAAGGCGCTGTCATCGCGTTGGCGATGCTGCCGGCCATCTCGCCAACCAGGTTTTCGATGAACATGAACGGATAGCTGCGCACGCGATACACCAAGGGCTTGGCTCACCGCCCTTAATCGTCGTCCCCCGGCAACAAGGGCGCATGCGCAATCCATTTTTTTGCTCGACCAACCTCCACAGCTTCTTTGAGGATCTCGTTCTCCATGGTCTTCTTCCCGAGCAGACGCTGGAGCTCTCGGATCTGCTTGATGGCAGCAGCCAACTCTGAGGCTGGAACAACATCCTCACCGGCGGTGATCGCCGTGAGAGAGCCTTCCTGGAATTGTTTGCGCCATTTGAAGAGCTGGTTGGCGTTGACGTCGTGCAAGCGAGCGACATGAGAGACGGTCATACCGGGCTCAAAGGTCTGCTGCACCATGGTGATCTTTTCTTGCGGAGTCCGGCGTCGACGGCGCTCGGCTCCTGTTAACACTTCGGCCATCTTCTCGTTGCGACTAGTACTGAACATAGTTCCAAGACTACCTCTTAAGTTAAGAGGGGCGAAGTGTCTGGATCCTCCAGGGGCCAATCTA
>NZ_JBFODA010000015.1:0-5481 GCF_040908055.1 Aeromonas sp. R7-4 | reverse complement strand
GGCTGATTCAAGGCATTTACGGGAGAAAAGATCGGCTCAAACTGAAACTGAGTCAGCCGAGAAGAATTTCCCCGCTTATTCGCACCTTCCTTAGCTAAGTTGTGTGATAAAGAGGCCAGTACCGCCCGGCCCTGGCCTCTGTGTTTTCTGCTCTATGGTGCCGGATTACTGACAGGTTCCCCAGTTTATGCCGTCCGTGCCACATTCCAGGCTATGAGTACCGTCCGCATAGGTTGTCTGCTTCTGATAGAGGCCGTTGCTGTCGTAACTGGTTCTGATGGTATTGCCATTTTCACTGGCCGTCATGCTCTTGACCCAGCTAGCCGCATCAGGATCTTGGGATGGTTCGTCATACTGATAGGGGAGGGCTTCGAGAGCCGCAGTGAGCTCACCCATATTCAGGGTGGATAGCTGCCCTTCCAGACCTACCCAGTCGTTCAGGAAGCTAAATGCGCCCGCCTGCCGGTTATAGATGAACTGGGTGACGTAACTCAGATCGTTGGCGTCATAGCTGATGGTGGTGTAACGGTGGGTGATCGCTGCCGCCATATCGTCAGGAGCACAGTCGTTGAAGCTCTCTGCCGATGCTTCGGCCAGATTCACCAGTGTGTACGTCTTGGCGTTTGAGCGGGCCGAGAGGGTCTCCTTGATGTCACAGCTATAGGGGGTGTTGTCCCCATGGCGCGACTCAAAGTCGTAGCGGGTTATGTAGGTGTAGTTATTGCCTGTCACTTGGCGCTCTTCACCGTAGATGATGGTCTTGATAATTTGCGCGAAATCATCGCTCACCTTCACCAGCTCGGTGCTGCTTTGGGCTGCCCCTTGCAACTGGATTTCACGATACCAAGCCTCCGGATAGGCATTGTTGTGATCGCGGCTGTCCCCCTTGTGGTAATCGACATAGACAAAGGTGGCGTCCGGGTGTTCCCGTTTCAAGGCCTCTGTCTCGGTGAAGGACTGCTGCAAGCCGCGCACGATCTCCTGTGCCAGCGTGCCTGTCTCGCTATCACCGCTGGCGATGAAGTCCGTATACAACTTCTGCTCGGAAATGTTGTAGTGACTGACAACACGGCTGACGGCCTGTTTCATCGAGGCGATCAACTGCTCCTGCTTTTGCCGGTTCGCCATGACGGTCTGGCAAGTCGTCTGTGATTGGGCTGACAGCTCACTTTCTACACTGCTCCAGAGCACCGTGGTCAGCGGCGTCACATGGTAGACATCATCCTTGGTGATGGGGGAAAAGGTGGGAGGAAGGACCATCTGATAGGCTTCCGTTACCGGGCCAAGATCCTGGTCCACGGCATCCACCGGCACATCGACCACCAAGGGGGCGTATTGAGCGCAGGTTTGCAGGTCTACCGGCAGCTCTAACCTATAATCACCGGCATCATTGGTGGTTGTCTTGGGTTCACCATCATCCCACTGACGGTTGAAATTGAGATCGAGATAGACGGTAGCGCCTTGAATGTATCCATCAATCGCCTTTCCTGACATCGCCAAGGAGGCACTCGGTGGGGTTGGACTATCCGTGTTTCCACCGTCGCTACCACCACCGCCACAGCCTGACAAAGTAGCCATCAACATCATGGCCAAGGGGGTTTTCTTCATTGTTAGTTTCCCGTTTATTATTGGTATGCGATAACGCCCAGATCATGGTCCGTTATCATCGTGATAATTTTATCTCGGTGTACGGCTATAAAATGTTGATTAGCCTCTGATTTATGAGTTTCTATTCACCGTGCTTGTCGTTGTTTTTGGCTTCAGTGCATCAAGGTGCCGACAGTTCTGCCTCGCACACGATGTCTTCGCACTCTGATGGGTCAGGGAAGTCTCCGCCTTCGTCGGTGACATATATCTTGTCGGCATGAACGCGGTAGTTACCCGCCGGGGTCAGCAGTGGGTTTTCATACATACCCTGATAATCGACTGAGACAGAGGTCGCACCATGGGATCTCAATGTGACGCGTCCATTGGGGGCGATAGTGATGGATTGTTGAGTGCCACTTTCACCCCCGAAGTTGAAGTACCGGGTTCCCGTGAACGGCAGCGCGACGGCATGTTGCTGTGGATCCCCGGTATGGTCAGAGCCTCTGGCGCTCTGGCACATTTTCTCCAGCAGCAGATCCAGCATTCCCTCCGGCTGTGGTCGCCCGTTAATCTCCAGCGCCTCCACAGAAAAACCATCGTCTTGCATCCAGACCTGCACCATGGCCCGTGCGGGCTGACTGGCATAGGTGATGGTGCCGCTGACATTCACCAGTTTCCGACCATCAGCCGCTTTCCCGCCGGTCCACTCGGGATCTTCGAAGAAGCTGTTGACCATCTTCTCGACGGTGATCTTCGGGCACATCTCCAGCTCGCTTTCCTTGAGGGTTGCCACATCCAGCAGACTGAGCAAACCGGCATTAGCCCCTGTCGAGCAGAGCATCAGTAAAGCGATAGCTAATTGCTTATTCATGCTGGGTTCCTCACCACACCCATGAAAACGCGGATATGAGGCGGTAGTTATAGCGACGGTCAAACTCCTCCTGTGTCAGGCACAAAACACGGATGAACTCGATCACAGACAAGACCAGGGGAAGGCCGGTGGTGCAGAGCGCGAGGTAGATAAGCCCCCAGCCCCAGTTCCCGGTGTAGAACTTATGCAGACCAATGCCGCCGCCCAAGAATGCGAGCACAGCGGTGAGCCCCTTGCGCTTGCCACGGTGCGCAACGGCGTTTGCGCCGTTTAGCGGTGCCTGCGGGGGAGTGGTCGTGGCAGAGGGTTGCTGGGAGGATGTTGCCCCCTCTTTAATCGGCCATGCTGCGATATCGATAGGCTTCAGCAGCTCATCCGTTATGGCTCGGGCTTTCTTCTTTGCAGCACCGAAGGTATCGATGGCATCGACAAACGAGCCATTGAGGGTGAGCTGGATGGTCTCATTGCCTTGGGAGGCGAAATTCACGGTGATGCGCATACCGAAAGGGTTAAAGCCATATTTCCATGCGGCTTCGATCCTGCCTTGGGTGCGCTCGACGGTTTTTAACGTGCCGCCCTGGGCTTGCAAATGGGCGGCGACATGATCGAAGAGTGGCTCATAGGGACTGGTGGAGCAAAGAGTGTTGTCGGACACTTTTTGCAGACTGATGGCGCTCATATATTACTCCTTGGATATCGACTGCGGGATGGTTGACGACAATGTGAAATAGCGGCGACAGGTGGTGTCGCGGCATGTCAGGCGCTGTCGCCAGATGTATAAACTGGGATCTTTGTCACACATGGGTCAGGGCGGAGCATGACTCATTAGGGCCAATAAACGGCGTAAATCATAAACGATTTGCTCATGGATAAATCCGGGTGAGATCACGGTGAGCTCAGGCATCCAAGACTTGATGACAGGCAGAATTTGGTTGGCATCGAGCACACGACTGCTCAATAACAGCGCACCGTCATCCAGGGTTTTGACAATCTCCTGCTCGGGCAGCAACGGGCGATGCTGAAAGTTGATGGCGATGGAGGCACTGGCCTTGAGGAGCACCTCGATCATGCCGGAGCGCCAGAGCGTTGGATCGGTATCGATCTGTCGCGCAATGAGCGGATCGCGGGTGAAGGTCTGTTGCGATAGCTCAACCAGCGCGATGTGGCTCAACGGATAGGCTTGCAACCTTCCCTCGCTGACGCCGACCAAGTGCCAGGTGCCCTTGTAGTTGACGAGCTGATAGGGGCTAAACAGTTGCTTGCGTTGGTCTTTGGTGATGAGCCAGCATTGCTGATGGTGGGTTAGTGCCTGCTCTAATACCGGTATCTGGTGAATGACTGAGTCGGCGGATTGACCATCGAATCCCTTGATGGCGAAGAGGCTTGGGGTGTCTCTGCCCAGCAACTGACCTAGACGATGTTCACTGGCGCGGGGAAACAAGTCGGTGATGCCCAACTGTTCGGCCAGCTTTCGCAGCTTTCCGTCGTTCTTGTGATTGAGGAACCCAGGATCCAGCCAGTATTGCTGGTTGCGGTGCTCTATCGGTAGATAACTGAGGCGTTGATTGAAATCCCGCTGCAGGGTGCGCACGGTGACGTTGTACTCGGTGGCCAGATCACTCAGGTGCAGCTTCTCACCACTGTACAGGCGGGTGAGGAGCATACCGAGGCGCTGAGCAATCTTGTCGTGTGGATTTGACCCCATAGATCCAGACACTCTTTCCCGCTTAGGGTTGTGATACCCGACTGCGCAGATATTCCCGAGGGGAACGATACCCCAAGGCGCTGTGCGGGTGGTGCTCGTTGTAATGCTCGAACGCGATCGCCAAATTGCCTACCGCTGTTCGGCTATCCGGCTTCGGCATCATCTCGATATAGTCTCGCTTCATCGTCTTCACGAAGCTCTCCGCGATACCGTTGCTCTGTGGACTCCTCACCGCCGTTGTTCTGGGCTCCAACCCGATTTCTCGTGCGAACGCGCGAGTCTCATGGGCCCGATACACCGAGCCATTATCTGTCAGCCATTCCACCGGTGAGGCCGGCAACGCATCCCCGAAGCGACGCTCGACCGCGCGCAGCATGACATCTTGTACCGTGTCACTGTCGTAACCCCCGGTGCTGGCGGCCCAGTCCAAGGCTTCCCTGTCACAGCAGTCCATGGCGAACGTGACCCGGAGTTTTTCGCCATTATCGCAGCGAAACTCAAAGCCATCCGAGCACCAGCGTCGATTGCTCTCGTTAACGGCGACACGCCCCTTATGTGCCTGCTGAGCCAAGGGAACCGCCGGTTTTCTTTCCAGCAGCAGGCCATGATCGCGCATGACGCGATATACTCGCTTGGCGTTGACGACGGGCAGTCGTTCGGCCTCTGACTGACGTCGTAACAGCGCCCAGACTCGCCGATAACCATAGGAGGGGAGCTCTGCCAGCGCGCCCATGATCCGGGCAAGCAAGGCGCTGTCATCGCGTTGGCGATGCTGCCGGCCATCTCGCCAACCAGGTTTTCGATGAACATGAACGGATAGCTGCGCACGCGATACACCAAGGGCTTGGCTCACCGCCCTTAATCGTCGTCCCCCGGCAACAAGGGCGCATGCGCAATCCATTTTTTTGCTCGACCAACCTCCACAGCTTCTTTGAGGATCTCGTTCTCCATGGTCTTCTTCCCGAGCAGACGCTGGAGCTCTCGGATCTGCTTGATGGCAGCAGCCAACTCTGAGGCTGGAACAACATCCTCACCGGCGGTGATCGCCGTGAGAGAGCCTTCCTGGAATTGTTTGCGCCATTTGAAGAGCTGGTTGGCGTTGACGTCGTGCAAGCGAGCGACATGAGAGACGGTCATACCGGGCTCAAAGGTCTGCTGCACCATGGTGATCTTTTCTTGCGGAGTCCGGCGTCGACGGCGCTCGGCTCCTGTTAACACTTCGGCCATCTTCTCGTTGCGACTAGTACTGAACATAGTTCCAAGACTACCTCTTAAGTTAAGAGGGGCGAAGTGTCTGGATCCTCCAGGGGCCAATCTA
>NZ_JBFODA010000014.1:0-3424 GCF_040908055.1 Aeromonas sp. R7-4 | reverse complement strand
TGAATCGCCCCTGGTTTTCTAGACACTTTGTTGCTGAAAAATAAACTGCCTTTCAAACTCTACCGGCGACAGCCCATCATTGGAACCATGACGCCTGATTGGGTTGTAAAACATCTCGATATAATCAAACACATCGCTGCGGGCTTCGTCTCTTGTCGCGTAAATCCTGCGCTTGATCCGCTCCCGTTTGAGCAACTGAAAGAAACTCTCGGCGACCGCGTTGTCGTGACAGTTACCCCGTCGGCTCATACTGCAACTCAGGTTGTGGGCCTTCAGAAAGTCTTGCCATTCACCACCGGTAAACTGGCTGCCCTGATCCGAATGCACCAGTACCGGCTGCTTGGGTTTGCGCCGCCAGACGGCCATCAATAACGCATCAACCGCCAAGTCTGCCGTCATGCGTGACTTCATCGCCCAGCCGACGATCTGGCGAGAGAACAGGTCGAGCACCACCGCCAGGTACAGCCACCCTTCTTGAGTGCGAATGTAGGTAATGTCAGTCACCCAGATGATGTTGGGGGCTGGCACCTTAAACTGACGTGCCAGCGTGTTTGGGGCAGCTTGCGTGCTCTTGCCTCCATAATGCCCCTTGCGGCGTTGATAGCCCGTTTGCGAACGCAGTCCCTCCCGCTTCATTAATTTGGCCACACGGTGCTTGCCGCAGGCTTCCCCTGCGTCACGAAGGTCGCGATGGATCTTGCGATAACCGTAGACAGCACCACTTTCCAGCCAGGATTGCTTGACCAATCCGGTCAGTCGTTCGTCCTCCTGCTGTCGTGGCGATGTGGGCTGTTTCAACCACGCGTAGAAGCCACTTCGGTGAACCCCCAGGGTCTGGCACAGGGTAACGACACTGTACCGGTCGAGTCGGGAGGTTATGAACGCGTACCTTTCCTTGACTCGCTGGCAAAGTACGCGGCGGCCTCCTTTAGAATATTGCGCTCCTCGGTGACCTGGCGCAGTTCAGTTTTCAGGCGGCGGATCTCGGCTTGCAAGGCAGACTCTTCTATCTGCTGGTCAGCAGGCTTACCGTACTGCTTGAGCCATGCATACAGGCTGTGGCTGGATACCCCGATGGCACGTGCAACGTCAGCCACCGGCCGCCCGCGCTCGGTGATTTGTTTAACGGCTTCGATTTTGAATGTTTCTGGATAACGCTGACGGGTCATAACACCTCCAATAGTTGCCTCATTTTAAGGCTGTGAGGTGTCTAGGGAACTGGGGGCGATTCAGACATACAGACCGGGGAGTACGTTGTCTCACCTTTTTGGTAATGCGTCGGTCAGTTGAAGGGAAGCAGTCTGACTGGATTTCCCCTTAGGACTGTCTCTTGTATATCGGTCCCCGGGCATCGCTCGGGGATTTTTTTAACTATTGCGCCGTCCGTGATCTCACCTAGAGCTACAAGCCAAGTCGACACAAAAAATTTCACATGTGAAATTTCTGACAGATTAGCGAATCAAAAAATAATACGGTAATAGCCAAGAAATGGGGGAATAATCTACATCAAGCAAGCTCATGTCGTAAGTGTATGTTTTTATGTGAAAAATTATTTTTTCGCTTTGCCCAAAAAAGGCACTTATAGCGGCGATGTTTTCTGAAAACAAAATGCAGAATGCTCCTGCCAACACATGAAATATCAGGAGGATGTATGGCTGAGACACCGAAAGAAAAATTGATAAAAATTGCCGAAGTGGTCGAACTGACGGCTCTTTCGCCATCGACAATACGACGCCTAGTGAAAACTGGAAACTTACCAGCCCCCATCAGGCTAGGCCCCACCGGACGTTCAATTAGATTCAAGCTATCTGACATTCAACTGTATCTGAAGAACATTTAACGGGAGGTGCTTATGGAATTTCGATTACTGCCAGATGCACTGGAATGCAGGGAATCCGAACGCTGGGTAAAAATCGGAGGACACATCAAGGTCCTCGCTCGAACCCGCTCTTCGGATCAAAAACGTAGCTACGGCGTTTTACTTGAGTGGAAAAACCTGGATGGTATTCAGTTGCAAGATATTGTCCTTATTCGGCATCTCCAGGGTGATAACAGCAGGCTGGTTCGGGAAATGCTGATCGATTCTGGCTATGGATTTGACCCCATAGATCCAGACACTCTTTCCCGCTTAGGGTTGTGATACCCGACTGCGCAGATATTCCCGAGGGGAACGATACCCCAAGGCGCTGTGCGGGTGGTGCTCGTTGTAATGCTCGAACGCGATCGCCAAATTGCCTACCGCTGTTCGGCTATCCGGCTTCGGCATCATCTCGATATAGTCTCGCTTCATCGTCTTCACGAAGCTCTCCGCGATACCGTTGCTCTGTGGACTCCTCACCGCCGTTGTTCTGGGCTCCAACCCGATTTCTCGTGCGAACGCGCGAGTCTCATGGGCCCGATACACCGAGCCATTATCTGTCAGCCATTCCACCGGTGAGGCCGGCAACGCATCCCCGAAGCGACGCTCGACCGCGCGCAGCATGACATCTTGTACCGTGTCACTGTCGTAACCCCCGGTGCTGGCGGCCCAGTCCAAGGCTTCCCTGTCACAGCAGTCCATGGCGAACGTGACCCGGAGTTTTT
The DNA here is from genome assembly GCF_040908055.1 of Aeromonas sp. R7-4. Classification (NCBI taxonomy): domain Bacteria; kingdom Pseudomonadati; phylum Pseudomonadota; class Gammaproteobacteria; order Aeromonadales; family Aeromonadaceae; genus Aeromonas; species Aeromonas sp. R7-4. The sequence continues at coordinate 841 of NZ_JBFODA010000014.1, read as the reverse complement.
CGCCATTATCGCAGCGAAACTCAAAGCCATCCGAGCACCAGCGTCGATTGCTCTCGTTAACGGCGACACGCCCCTTATGTGCCTGCTGAGCCAAGGGAACCGCCGGTTTTCTTTCCAGCAGCAGGCCATGATCGCGCATGACGCGATATACTCGCTTGGCGTTGACGACGGGCAGTCGTTCGGCCTCTGACTGACGTCGTAACAGCGCCCAGACTCGCCGATAACCATAGGAGGGGAGCTCTGCCAGCGCGCCCATGATCCGGGCAAGCAAGGCGCTGTCATCGCGTTGGCGATGCTGCCGGCCATCTCGCCAACCAGGTTTTCGATGAACATGAACGGATAGCTGCGCACGCGATACACCAAGGGCTTGGCTCACCGCCCTTAATCGTCGTCCCCCGGCAACAAGGGCGCATGCGCAATCCATTTTTTTGCTCGACCAACCTCCACAGCTTCTTTGAGGATCTCGTTCTCCATGGTCTTCTTCCCGAGCAGACGCTGGAGCTCTCGGATCTGCTTGATGGCAGCAGCCAACTCTGAGGCTGGAACAACATCCTCACCGGCGGTGATCGCCGTGAGAGAGCCTTCCTGGAATTGTTTGCGCCATTTGAAGAGCTGGTTGGCGTTGACGTCGTGCAAGCGAGCGACATGAGAGACGGTCATACCGGGCTCAAAGGTCTGCTGCACCATGGTGATCTTTTCTTGCGGAGTCCGGCGTCGACGGCGCTCGGCTCCTGTTAACACTTCGGCCATCTTCTCGTTGCGACTAGTACTGAACATAGTTCCAAGACTACCTCTTAAGTTAAGAGGGGCGAAGTGTCTGGATCCTCCAGGGGCCAATCTA